>NZ_JBHVYI010000135.1:0-16965 GCF_042880975.1 Streptomyces sp. NPDC058289 | reverse complement strand
ACCATGGGCCGGGCCGCCGAGATGCTCGGCACCACCCAGGGCTTCCTCCGCGCCATCGGCGAAGCCCGCCTCATCACCCCGCTGCGCTCCGCCGGCGGCCATCGCCGCTACTCCCGCTACCAGCTGCGCATCGCCGCCCGTGCGCGCGAGCTCGTCGACCAGGGCACCCCGATCGAGAGCGCCTGCCGGATCGTGATCCTCGAGGACCAGCTCGAAGAGGCGCAGCGCCTCAACTCCGAGTACCGCCGCGCCGACGAGTCGGCGAGTTCACCGCCCACGGTCTGAGACGGACGCGCCCGCCGGTCCGGCGGGCCCCGCGCACCCGCGCCTACGTGTCGTTCCTCCAGCGACGGGGCTGTCCTGGCCGCATAGCGGCGATCAAAGCCGCGGGCTTCCCTGATCTCCAGGAATGCCAAAACGTGGCATCGGTCGGATCCAGAAGGACGCCTGGGCCGAGAACATCACCCGGCCTGACCGCCGCTCGCCGGAGTCTGCACATCGCCCGGTTCTGGGCGGCCCCGTGCGAACGCGACCAGGGTGAAGCCCGCCCGGCCCCTCTTCCGCCTCTACGCCGACCACCCCCGGGAAGCAGCAGACCGGGTCACGCGCCGAGGGCGAACGGTACCCGGCCCCGGTTCCCGTACTCGTGTCCTCGAGCGCGTCGAAGTCCGTCTCGACGCCGGCGGCCGTACACCGGCGTGGGTGGGTCGAGGCAGTCGTCATGACGAACCCGGAGGCGAACGCCTCCGGGTTCGTCTCGCCGTGCGGGGACAGGTCAGTCGGTCAGGTACGCGCGCAGGACCGTGACTTCGGACTTGTTGCCCGCGGTGTCGACCACCGTGCCGCGCAGGGAGGCGTGACCGCCCTGCGGCGGGGTCTGCGTGGTGACCGTCCCGTCCTGGACCGGCAGGGTCTGCCAGGTGTAGCCGTCGTCGTAGGAGACGGACACCGTCAGGGACTTCAGTCCCTTGCCGGCTGCCGGGCCCTGGACGGTGACGGGGACGCGGAGCGGGTAGCCCGCGTTGACGGTCCCGTCCAGACGTACCGGAGGAGCGAACCGGACGACGGAGGCGGGCAGCTGTGCCGCAGTGCCTGTCGCGGTGGTGCCGGAGCGGAACCACCAGGTCGCGGTCACCTTGGACGAGGTGCGGCTGACGGTCTCGGACTGGGTGGAAGAGGCCACCAGCTTGTAGGAGGCCTCACCGGACGCGACGTCGAAGGGCTTGGCGTCGCGGAGTTCGGTTGCCTGGTTGCCGACGACGACCCCGTTGCGGTAGAGCACGGTCTTGCCCTTCGCGTGGAAGCCGGTGCCGTCGTGCCCGGCGCCGTCCGCGAGCAGCGGCAACGTGCCCCACATCCGGTCGCCCTTGCGGTAGAGGCCGAGTCCCGCCGCGGTGTCCACCCGGGGCCCGGCGGCGGCGGTGTTGAAGCGTTCCCGGTAGGTGCGGCCGCCCGTGTAGGCGCGTTCGCCGGCGTACGAGGTCTCCGCGATCTGATAGCCGTTCTCGTCCACGCCGAACTGGGAGGCGGACAGCGCCCACTTCACGCCGTCGACCGAGGAAAGGTGCAGCGTCACCGTGTTCGGCAAGAGCCGCGGCTGCCACATGGAGCTCGGGCCGCCGTTGCCCGGAAGCCGGCCGACTGCTCGTACGACGCCTTCCTTGTCGGGCGCCGAGGAACCGTGATCGACCGTGACGGTGGCCAGGTCGGAGGCCTTCAGATGGCGGGTGTAGCCGGTGGCCAGAGTGCGCACCGGGCCGCCGAGCGTGGTGTGGTACTCCTCGGTTTCGGACACCGCGTGCTTGTCCCACCGCTGGGTCAGACTGCTTCCGGCGACCGGCTCGGGCCCCTGGCCGTGGGTGCGCAGGGGGATTCCTGCGTAGAGCCACCATCCGAAGGTGTAGCCGACGCCTCCGAGGCGCAACTCGTAGCTGGGGGTGATGAACCCGATGACGGTCGGGTCCGCGGGCACCGTGATGTCCACCGGCTTGGTGGTGCGGGCGTCGACCGTGACCGTGGTGTTGCGGGTGATGTCGAGGCGGGGCTGGGAGATCCAGTCGAGGCCCTTCTCGCTGTTCTCCGGGTCGGCCCAGAGGTGAGAGTCGAGCATGTAGCTGCCCTTGGGGACGCGGATGGTCTGGGAGGGGGAGTTCTCGTGGATGTTGAACCTCCTGCCGGTGGCCAGACCGTTCACCCCCTGGAGGTCGCTGAAGTAGCCGGCCGGCCGCTTGCCGTCCAGGCCGATGTGGCGGATGGTCAGCGCGTACGACTCGACCTCGCGATCGGCGACGATCGCCGTACGGACGCTCTGCCCGGCCGCGGTCGCCACCGCGTGCCCGGTGTACCGGCCGTTGACGGAGCCGCCGAGCCGGGTGTTCAGGGTGAGGTCCACCGAGGCGGTCTTGCCGGCGGGGACGGTGACGCTCGGTCGGGCGAAGGCGAGGAATCCGGCCGGGGCGGGCTTGCCGTCGGGGCCGGTGGCGGTGACGGACAGGTTCAGGGTGACCGGGGCGGTGCCCAGGTTGCGGTAGGTGACCTTGCGGGTGACGGGGGCGTCGTCCTCGTGCGGCCACAGCTGGTTGGCGAAGGCCAGCGCGAGGGGCTCGGCGACCACGGACTGGCCGAGCGCCTGATCGACCGAGATCCGGCCGCTGCCCTGCTGGAAGGCGTTGTAGGGGCCGGGCTTGGTGGAGCCGGTGAGGATGCCCTTGAGCTGGGCACCGGTCCACGTCGGGTGCTGCTGCTTGAGCAGGGCGGCGGCGCCGGCCGCGTGCGGTGCGGCCATGGAGGTGCCGGAAAGGGTGAGGTAGCCGGCCGGGTTCTGACCGACCCTCTGTTCGATGGCGCTGCCGACGGCGGCGGCGGCGGTGATGCCCACGCCCGGGGCCGTGACGTCGGGCTTGACGGCGCCGTCGCCCGCGCGGGGGCCTGTGCCGGAGAAGTCGGCGAGGACGTCGGCCTTGTCGACGGCGCCCACGGTGAGGGCGGCGTCGGCGCTGCCGGGGGAGTCGATCGTGCCCGGCCCGGACTTCCCGTCGTTGCCGGCGGCGACGGCGAAGAGGACGCCCTTGTCGGCGGAGAGCTGGTTCACGGCGGCTTCGATCGGGTCGATCTCGGGCGCGTCGGGCCCACCGAGGCTGAGGTTGACGACCTGGGCTCCCTGCGCGACGGCCCACTCGATGCCGGCCAGGATGCCGGAGTCGCTGCCGTAGCCGTCGTCGCCGAGAACCTTGCCGTTGAGCAGCTTGGCTCCCGGCGCGACGCCCTTGTACTTCCCTCCCGACTTGGCCCCCGTACCGGCGGCGATGGAGGCGACGTGGGTGCCGTGGCCGTAGCGGTCCGCGGTGCTTCCGGATTCGGAGAAGTCCGCCGCGGCGACGACCCGGCCGGTGAGGTCGGGGTGGCTCGTGTCGATGCCGGTGTCGAGGATGGCGATCTTCACGCCGGTACCGTCGTAGCCGGCGGCCCAGGCCTTGTCGGCGCCGATCTGACGCGTGCTCTTGTCCAGGCTGGCGGCGCGGATGCCGTCGAGCCAGACGGAGGCGATGCCGGAGGGGGCGGCCAGACGGGTGGCGCCGCCCTGCCGGCCGGTGAGCCCGTCCCAGAGCGCGGCGGCACTCACCGGAGTAGCGGTCACGGCCTCGGCGCTGAGGAGGTCGTACGTACGATCCACGCGCAGGCCATTGGTGGAACGCAGAGCGGACTTGGCGGCCGGGGCGGAGCCGTCGTAGCGGACGATCAGCTTCAGTTGGTTGCCGCGGGCCTTGAGGTACTCGGAGCGGGAGAGTTCGGTGAGGTCGAAGAGGCGGGGATCGAGCCGGCCGGACTCGATCAGGGGCCGGGCGTCGAGCGGGACGAGGCTGCTGCCGCCTTTGTCCCGGCGGACCGACACGGGTATCTTCTCCCGGCCCTTGGCCGGGGCGAAGCCGACCGGGCGGCCTTCGGAGTCCACGGTGACCTGGTCCCCTGTGATCAGGGTCAGTTGGGTGAACCCCTGCCCGGCGGGCTGTTGACCCGCGTGGACGTCCGAGCTGCCGGTCATGGGTGCGGCTGCGACGGGTGTGGTCAGACCCGCCGTGAGCGCGATGGCGGCGACGGCTGCCGAGGCGGCCGCCCCCGTTCTCCGAATGCGAGGTGTGCGCACGTCAATTCCCCCTGAAAGCCGAGCGATCACCAACGGGAAGGAGGCACCGTGGTGTTCTCGCAGTATTGCCGGGGGCTGATGACCGATCCATGACCGTTTCGCAACGGTTGACGGAGGGCGGGAATCCGGCAGGCGAGGTTCCGTAGGTACCGGCGTGGACGGAGCGTGGCGGCTGGCCGGGCCTTGACCCGGATGGCGGATACGTTCATGTGGCTCGGGCCGGGGGAGGCGGGGAGTTGCTGCCGGTGGGAGGTCGTTCTCGTAGGCGATCGGGGATCGCCGGCCGAGGCGGGTGTGTGTCCGCGTCGGTGACTCGGTGCACTGACCGGTCCGGCTGTCTGGACACCACGCGCAACGTTCAGTAGCGACGGGGGATTTGAGGGCCACGCCCGCGATCGGGGCGTGGTCTTCGTCGACCAGTAGTGGCGGGAGACCGCACCCGCGAACGATCGACTGAAGGGGGTTCTGCGCGGCCCGGCATCGGCCCGGCCCGGTCCGGACCGGAATGCCTTGACAGGCTAAGTAGTTAGCCGCCATATTATCTCCATGACGAGCGACGGCATCGACGGTGAGGCGCCCACGCTCGACCAGGCCAGGAGGCAGGTCGAGCACTACGACCTGGAGGTCGATCCGCAGGCGGTGCTGGTCGCGGTGCGGCTGATCTCGGCGGGCGCGCGGGTCGGCAGGATGGCCGAGGCGCACTTCGCCCGGTTCGGCCTGTCGACGGGGCGCTACCGGGTGCTCGCCGACCTCGAAGACCACGGCGGGGAGAAGTCTCCCTCCTCCCTTGCCGCCGACCTCGGTGTCTCCAGGGCCACGGTCACCGGCCTGCTGGACGGCCTCGAGCGTGAAGGTCTGATCGCGCGCCGGCCCTCCATGGAGGACGGTCGGGGCACGGTGGCCATCCTGACCGCGCGTGGTGCGCAGCTCCTGCGCGACATGGCGCCCGAGCACTTCGGGCGGCTCGAGGCGATGGTGGGCGGGCTTTCCGTCGACGAGCGCGCGGTGTTCCTGGACCTGCTCGCCCGAGTGGTCCGCGGCAGCGCGGCCCTCGTCGCCGACTGACCGCGCTCTCCGCATTTTTGGCCCAGCCCTCCGGCCGGGCCCCTTTTATGACCAAGTAGTTAGCTGCCTAATTAAATGGCGGGCGTGATGGGCCTGCCACCCCGCTCCCACCCCTCGCCGCGACCCTTCGCTTCCCTCGCACGTACGAGAAAGAGGCCACCATGCCCGCAACGAAGGACAGGGCCAGCCGCAACCGCGCAGGCTCCCGGCAGATCCGGCCGTCCCGGCCGTTCACCCTGTGGCGTGAAGTGCTGACCGCCTACGCCGCCCCCGCGCTGATGGCCGGTACCGCCGGTCTCGTCAACGGGCAGCGGGACCTGGCCGTGGCCGCCTGTACCTCCATCGCCGGCACCTCCGCCGTGGTGGCGTTCCTGGTCGGCGCCTGGCTGCGGCGCGGCGGGCGGCCGCGACGCTGGACCGTCACCACCCCGCGCTTCGCCCTGACCGCCGCACTCGTCGTCACCGCCTCCAGTGCGGCGGCCCTGCTGGGATGGTTCACGGCCCAATGGGTACCCGCCCACACCCCGGTCCCCGCCACCCCCTGGCTTGAGCGCCTGCGCATCGACCTGCCCGTCTCCGCGGCCCTCGCCACCACCATCGTCACCCTCCGCTGGCGCGCCACCACCCCGGCACGCCCTGACTCCCGCGCGTAACCGTCTCTCCAACGGGCCCACCCACCCGACGGGCCCCGACCCGACCGAAGTCACCAAGGAACGAACAAAGGAATGAGTACTCGATGATCGTCGTCATGGGAGCGACCGGAGCCACCGGGAACGCCCTGCTCCACAGTCTCCTCGCCCTCGGCGCACCCGTCCGCGCGCTGACCCGCACTCCGCACATCCCGATCCCCGGCGCAACCGGCCCACACCCGCGGCCCGTTGAGGTCCAGTACGCGGACGCCGCCGACCCCGGGTCCCTGCGCACCGCGTTCAAGGGCGCCGGCCAGCTCTTCCTCGCCATGGCGAACGGCCCCGCGCAGGTCGCGCTCGAAACCCGCGTCATCGACATCGCCGCCCAAGCCGGCATCGGACACATCGTCAAGATCTCCGCACCCGCCGCCGAACCCCACTCCCCGGTCGCCGTGTCCCGCGGACACCACGCCGTCGAGGAACACCTGCGCGCCTGCGGCCTCACCCACACCGTCCTGCGCCCCTACGCGTTCATGCAGAACCTCCTGCGCCTGGCTCCCGCCGTCGCCCAGGGCGTCATCCTCGGCACGATGGGCGAAGCGCCCTGCAACTACATCGACTGCCGCGACATAGGCGACGTCGCCGCGGCCGCCCTCACCAGGCCCGGCATCGTCGGCGGCACCTACACCCTGACCGGACCCGAAGCCGTCGCGTACCCCGAACTCGCCGCACGGCTGACCACTCTGACGGGCAGTGCGGTCCGCTACGTCAACCTCGCGCCGGACGAACTGCGCGACCGCCTCATCCGCAACGCCCACATGCCCGACTGGCTCGCCGACCACGTGACCGAGATCCAGCAACTCGCCGTCACCCGGCCCGAGAGCCCGACCACCACGGTCACCGATCTCCTCGGCCGTCCGCCCCGCACCCTCGACGCCTTCCTGCGCGAACACCAAGCACACTTCCGCTCCACAGATCTTTCAGCGGGGCGGCAACCTCGACCGGCCTCGGGCGTCCTCCCCGTGCGTGGAGAGCAATCGCGTTAGCGGCGGTCAGGGCAGCGCTGGGCTCGACCGGGGTGGTCGGGGCGGATGTGGCGCCGACTGGTCCCGGGAATTCTGAGGGTGCGCTCCAGAGCCGAATCCGCGTACGGAGACTGCTGACCGCACCACTTACCGCTGCCGCCTGGGCGTGGTAGATCTTGCGCTCGGCGACGAACAGGGGGCCCGGGCATGGACTGGCAGGTGATTCGGCTGCTGGCCTGCGCGGTGTGTGGCGTATGGGCGCTGCTGGGGTACGGATGGTCGCTGGCCGGGGCCACCCGTGGACAGCGTGCAGTTCGGGTGACCGGGCGGATCGTCGATGTGCAGGCTCCCGCACACGGCGCCCCCGGCACGGCCGGGATACCCGTGGTCATTGCCTTTCCCGACACCGCCACAGGGCAGGAACACACCCTGCGGTACGAGGCCGAGCGCGGAATCCAACTGGACACGGTCTGGGTGGGCCGCGAGGTCGCGGTGCTCCACCCACCCGGCAACCCGCAGCGGTTCGAGGTCACCTACACACTCCAGGACGGCCTGAGCGGGCGGGGCTGGCCGAACTTCGCGGTCTTTCTGCTGTACGCAGCACTGGTCACCGACACCGCGATCCGCCACGGCTACCCGTGGGCACTGCTCGGCGCAGGCGGGCCGCTGACCGTCGCCATGGTGTTCGTCCTGCGCCACGACCTTCGCCTGGCGCGCCAGGAGTCCGCTCGGCTGGCCGAAGCCATCTGCGTTCCGGGCCGTCTGATCGCCGTCACCAAGTCCATCCACGACGACAACGAGGGGACCTGGACCAGCTACGCCTCGATCATCGCCTTCACAACCCGTGAGGGCACGACCGTCACGGCCCGCCTCCCCACCCCGCCGAAGGACCCGGCCGCCGCGTACGGCCAGGAAGTGGCGGTCCACTACGTGCCCGACGACCCCGAGATCTTCACCCTGGACGTTGCCGCTTCCCGTCGCTCCTCGATCGGGGACATCGTCTTCGTCATCCTGGTCCTGCTCCTCGGCGCGGCGACGACCGCCGCGGGTGCCGTCCTGCTCTAGCAGCCGGGATCGAGAACCGTCGCGCACGGTGCATGCTTTGCGGCATGTGTACCGGCACGCGGGTTTCGACAGCACGAGGCTGCGGGGCTGGCAGGGTCTCGTCCTTCCCTCCCCTGTACGGGTGTTGGCGCTGGGCGGCTCCAGCCGATCACCACCGGCCGCGTCCGAACCGCCGAGACGACCGCGTCCCGTGGCTCGGGCCGATATCGCATGGCAACCGCGCCCCCAGCCAGGCAGGGTGTGGGGTGATGAGCTATCACGACGAGAAGTCCCGCAGCCTGTCCTATGCCCGCCACGACACGCTGGAAGGGCTGCTGCAACGCGGCCGGGGGTTGGGCACGGAGCGCGCACGGTGTGACCCGGGGGCCGCCGCGCCCTTCGTGTACGACGGGATCCGTCGGGACTGGAAGTGGGACTCCAGCGACGGCCGTTACCTCTACCAGGCACGGCTGGTCCGTGACCTGAAGCTGTCACCGACGCCGGTCGTGGAGCAGTTGGCGGGGGACGAGGAGGAGTGCTCGCGGGCCGCCCTCGTGCTGGAGCTGATCGCCCTCGACGGATCGGACGAGGCCCGGGAGGGGATTCGGGCATACATTCGGGTAGGCAAGCACTGGGTGGCGGTATTGCAGTCGGTCGCGGATGGCTGGCCGACCGATTGGTGGGAGGACCTGGGTGATGTCGCACGCGCCCGGATCGGCGAAGAGGAGGATCTTCCGTGGTCCGCCGAGCCGTGGGGCCGGTTCGGGATCGAGGTGCCCGGTCGCACGTACCGTCCGAGGCCGTCCCTCGGCGGGCTGAGCGACGATGAGCTGCTCGCCCTGCTGGCCGCCGACGGCACGGAGTTCAACACGAAGGTCGATGCGCTGCGGTCGCTGGCCGGGCGGGAGCCGGCCGAGGGGCTGATCGCGCTCGTACCCTCGCTCGGAACCCGGGACGGCAGCCGGTCCCTGCCCTGGCTCCGGCGGGCGGTCGACCGCCTCGGAGCCCTCGCTGTGCCGGCGGCACGCGGGTGGGCCGTGGACGGGCGGGAGTGGCTGGCCCGGCTGGGGGCGGACGTCCTGGCCGACCACCCCGGGCCCGAGGCACTACCGGGGCTCGTGGCCGAACTCACCGAACAGTGGAAGGCCAGCACCTGGTGCGGTCCCGACACCACGGCGAAGACACTGGCCCGCTTCGGACCCGAAGCCGCCGACGCCGTGCCCGTACTCTGGCGCTTCTGGCGGCACACCCCGCACTCGTACGAGCGCGCTGACTACCTGAAGGCGCTCGCCGCGATCGACCCGTCCGGCTTGGACGACGCATACACCGAGTCGCTCTGGGACTGCGAGGAACGGGCACGCCTGCTGGCCATCGTCTCGGCACCCCACCATCCGCAGACCCTGGACCGAATCGCCCTACTCCGCGACGACCCGATGGAAACACCAGAGGTCCGGACCGCTGCCGAAGCACGGTTGGCCCGGTGACCGACCGTGAGTCCGTGGCGACCTCCAACGTCCGAGTTGGCTGCGGACCCTCGCGGGAGGCCACGTCGAGTTTGTGCTGGTACGCGTGTCGGCCGAGGCGACTAGCTCGTTACGATCATGGCCCTTGCTTCGCTGACCAGGGGCCTTGTAACGATGAAAGCTTCCCCGCGCCGCCATGGCTCACCGTTTGCATGACCCTGCCTCGCTCCACTTCGCCGAATCCTGCCCGTCCCCGGAACCACCCGCATCCGCGCGAAGGTGCTGCGCGACGAACTCGTATCGGCGGCCGAGTGGGTCGCCCGATACCTGAGCGAACTGCCCCAGGGCCCGGTGAGCCGTCCGCTGCCTGCGCAGGTGCGATCCCTGCTGCGTGAGGGACGGCTGCGGCCACAGGGCGGAGAGCTCGGCGGGGTACTGGAGCGTGCCGGTGGGGTGCGGAGCGTTGCTCGTCCCGGACCCCGAGCATCTGCACACCGCCTTCGCCCACCAGGCCTCCTACCTCACCGCCGGTGAACCCGACGCACTGCCGTGGCTGTCCCACGCCACGATCGAGCTGACCCGTCCCCCTGGCCGGTCGCCTGCTTCAAGCTCACCGACCCGAACGAGGGCGACCCGGATGCCCTGCACACCCGTATCGCCCGCCGAGTCCAGGACAACGGACACGTCTACCTCGCCACCGTGGCCGTCCAAGGCCGCCCCGTCCTGCGCGCCGCTCTGTGCAATTGCCGCACCACCACGGACGACCTCGACCTGCTGTTCCGCGAAGCCCTCCACGCCGTCGACACCGAGGATTCCGCCCGCCGCGACCGATTACTGAGGTTTTCTGTTCGGCGTCGGGCAGGGACGGTTCATGGTCCCTTCGGTATGCCGGTGGCGTGAGATATCCGGAGGGTGGGGGCCTGACCTCTGAGATTCGGGCATCTCGTGAGGGGATCCGGCTTCAGTCCGTCAAGAGGTTCACGGCGGGTGAGAAGACCGCGGTAATCGAGCCCGCTGTCGATCCCCCTGCCAGCCAGCCTGCAACCGGGCACTGGCAAGCGGTCCGGACCTGCCCTCGGACCGGACCGCTCGCACCGGGTGCTACTCCTCGCTAGGCCTCCTGGCCCGCTGAGTGGAAGTTGATGCGTTCCTTGATGACGGGGAAGCCGGCCTTGGTGAAGTTCGCGGCCATGGGGAAGTTGCCCTGGTCGGTCGATCCGGTGACGACCTCCGCGCCCTGCTCGACGAGGAGGTGGGTGCATTCCGCGAGGAGGTCGTAGGCGTAGCCGTGACCGCGCTGCTCCGGCAGGACTCCGATGAAGCCGATGGTCGGGCCGGAGGGGTTGTGGGCCGGTATGTGGATGCCGGCCAGGTTGCCCTCGGGCGTGTGCGCGATCTGCCACCACTCCCGTGGGGAGGGGCACCAGTGGAGGAAGTCGAGTTCCTCCTGGGCGGCCTGGTCGAGACCGCCCTCCTCGATGGCCCTGAGCGCGTGGGCGTCCAGGGTGACGGAATGGATGCGGCGAAACGCGTCGAAGAACACGGCGTCGTCGGGTTCGGCGCTGAAGCGCAGGCGTCCGGGCCGCTGGGGCAGACCTTGCTCCGGGGTCCAGCGGTACAGGAAGCGTTCCACCAGGAGTTCGTACCCAGCGGCTCGTGCGGCGGCGAAGCGCGTCTCGGCGCCGGCCCGCAGTTCGGGGTCGTCCCGCCAGCCGCTGGGCACGTTGATCTCGAGTTCGACCTGCCAGGGAGCGGAGCGCAGGAGTTCGGCTCCGGCCTCCTCCTCCCCCTCGGCCACGTCGAACCAGTTGATGTTGACGGGCTCCGAGTCGTCGGGGCCGCCCCACCACGCGCCGCGTGCAACGACTTCGCCATCGCGCAGGGCGACGCGCTTCCAGTGGGGGCGGAACCGGGTACGCCGATGACCCTCACGGGCGCCCAGGGGGTCGGGGAGTGCGTCAAAGAGATGTGCGTCGCTCGCGGAGAGCGCACGGATGACCAGATCGGTCATGGATTCCTCCGGGATACAGGCTGCTTGGAGCGCCCCCGGTCAGAACTGAGAAACCACGCCGGGATGTTGGAAGAGGGAGCGCTGGAAAGGTGTGAACCACACGGCACTCGCCTCCTTCCGTTCATCTCAGGGCGTGGAGCCACACGGTACGTGATCTTCCGCGGGTCCGTCCACGGATTTCTGCGGCCCTTGGAAGGAAGGGTTTCGCGGGAGGAGGCAGGGCGCTCTCAATGGCCCACGGGGCCTTACTACTGAGGTTCTCAGGGTGGGGTCAGCGGGTTGATGGCCAGGCCGGTGGAGGTGAGGCAGCCGTCGATCAGGCGAGGCCGAAGCTGAATCTTGCGTAACTCGCGTCGCAGTACGCGGTCGAGGTCGTCGGGTGTGCCGAAGGCGGTGTTGGCCATCGCTCGACGTACCAGTGACCAGAAGGTCTCGACGGGGTTCAGGTCAGGGGCGTAGGGCGGGAGGCGGACGGTGGTGAGCCAGTCATGCTCGGCCTCATAGCGTTTCAGCCCGGCTGCGAGGTGGGTGTTGAGGTTGGCCCAGACCACCACGATCGGGTCGCCGAGCTGGATGTGCGCCCGCACCAGGAGGTCGCGGTAGTCCTTCCAGGAGAAGCTTTTGCGGGCGCCCTTGAGGAGGAGATGGGCGCGGGGCCGGTAGATGAGACGGGCCGGTTCGCCGGGTTTGTAGCAGCACAGTGCGGCGACCGAGGCCTGCGGCGGGAGCGGCCGCGGACGCGGATGACGGGGGTGTGTCCGCGCCGGCCCCAGGTGCGGGCGCGGGGCGGCGTCATGGAGAATCCGGCCTCGTCCTCGAAGACGATCCAGCCCCCACACGCCGCCGCGAGGCTTTTACCCGCGGCCACACCTCTTTCTTCCACAGCTCGACGGCGTCCTCGTCGCGTTCGAGTGCTCTGCGGCCGGGCGCCTGCCAGGACCAGCCGTGCCGTTTCAGCAGCCGCCAGACCGTCGCCACCGACAGCGTCAAACACAAACGGCGGCGGATCACCGCCTGGACGCGGACCAGGGTCCACCGCTCATCCTTGAAACCGTGTGCTGACGGGCCCTTGCCGAGCTCGTCCTCGAGAGCGGCGAACTGGGCGTCGGTCACGGTCGGGCAGTTCGCCGGCCCACTCGAGCGAAGGGCCTCCATGCCGCCCTCGCGCCAGGCATGGCGCCAGCGTTCCACCGAGCGGACACTCACCCGCAGATCCTTCGCGATCACCACGGTCTTCTCACCCACCGCGAACCGCACACCGGCATCGAGCCGGATCCCCTCACGAAACGCCCGACGCTCAGCAGTCAGGCCCCCACCCTCCGGATAGCGCATACCACCGGCATACCGCAGGGATCATGCCCCGTCACCACCCGACGACAACCCGAAAACCTCAGTAGGGGACGTCCTGGCTCTGTTCACGAGACGGGTTGTGACGCAGGCCAAGATGCGGTCTGTCGGAGCCCGGGGGACAAGCTCACCGGCCCCTGAGCCGAGGGGCGGCTGCAGCACGGCCCGCGCCGGCGGCGTCAAGGCCGCGGGCGTACGGGACTTCCTTCTCGGTCGGGGTAGGAGCGGTGGGTAAGGTCGCGGAGGTACTTTCAAGAGGGTTTGGGATGGTCATGCCTAGTCAGGTGCGGGTGGCGATACAGCAGGGCGAAGTTCACGCACTGGAGCGGGCAGCGCGAAGCTCGCCGGCAAGAACGTATTGGTGTACGCACGCGGCGGCGTGGACGAACGTGAAGGCCACCTGCCAGCTGACCGTCACCGAGGCGGAGAAGACGAAGACGAAGCTGACCGAGATACTGGAGACGTGCCCCTCATGACCACCCACCAGCCGGATGGCACCCCGTACCCCAGCAGCCAGGATGGCGCAGTTCCGTTGACCGCGCACGTGAAGGCGGGGCCGGGTGGGGTGATGACCGATGAGGTCGGTGTCATCACCGGTGACGTCACCCTCACCACCGATCCCGGCCCCGACGGCACCGTCCAGGTCCGGATCCAGTACACGGGGGCGGAGGAGTGGTACACCCTCACCGGCAGCCCGGCCCCGTACCCACCCGCTGGCCTCGCGGCGTTCCATGAACGCGTCGTCGACGCCGTGAAGGCCGGCGGTGCGGCGGAAGTCCCCGGCACCAGTTCGTGAATACCGGCCTGCCCGACGGCCCGGCTGCGGCATCGTCGTGTTCAGGCGGTGCCGGACAGCGGGCCGCCTGAGCGCGGGCGGCGCGAGGAGGGGACGGTTGATCGCTCCGCCTGTGCCAATGCGGGCTCCGCGGATCCTATGCATCGATGAGTTCGCCTTCCGCAAGGGGCGGGCCCATGGCACCGTCCTCGTCGATGTCGAGTCTTCCCGGCCGGTGAATCTGTTGCCGGATCGAGAGACCAGCACGGTCGCCGCATGGCTCCAGGAGCACCCGGCGCCGAGATCATCTGCCGAGACCGGCTGATGGCATTTACCAAGGCCATCAGACAGGCCGCCCTGGAGGCGCTGGAGGTGGCAGATCGCCGGCACCTGCTCCAGAACCTCTCGACGGCGGTGGAGAAGACCTGCCGCCGGCACCGTGACTGCCTCCGACGGACAGCCGGAACAGAGGTGAGCCTTCCGCCGGCCACACCGGAGACTCCGCTCCTGGACGATCCGACAGCGCCACGCTGAGGTCAACGAGCTTGCCGCCGCCGGCCTGTCGCTGAACGCCATCGGTCGTCGCCTGCGGTTGGATCGCAAGATGGTCCGGCGCTACCGGAACAAGTGCGCTCACGCCGTTGGCCGCCGTCCTCGACGTGCTCGCGGGCACGTGCGACGGCCGACCGGGGGTGACGATAGGGCCGACCTCCGGGTCCGGGCGCGGATTGCGGAGGTCGGCGCGGGCTGCGCGCGGGGTGGGGCGGGGCCTACTGGTCCCAGGGCGGCTTCCCCTCGAACGCCAGCTGGTGTACGTCGAAGAGGACCGCTGCTTCGACACCGAGCGCGGGGCCGCCCATCCGCGCCGCCCAGGTCAGGAACGGGCGGGGTTCGAAGCTCTGTTCTCCTAGCCCTCTGGTGTATTCGGCGTGGGCGGACAGCGAGGCGATGCCGCGTTCCAGGGGTTCTCCGGTGATGTCCACGGCGTGGGTGGGGTGTTCCGGGCCGGCCATGCACACCAGGCGGATGCCGCCCCAGGGCTCGAGGCCTTCGTCGGCCAGTTCCGGGAAGATCCAGCGGTTGCCCGCGTCCCTCGCGGCGTCCAGGGCCGCGAGGCCGACCGCGCGGTGATCGGCCTGGTTGGTGACACCGGCGATCATCCGTACGGTGAACGCGCCCGTCACCACGACCTCGGGCCGATGGCGGCGCATTGCGCGGACGATGTCGCGGCGCAGGTCGGGGCCGTACTCGACCACGCCGTCGCGGTGGTCGAGGAACTCCACCGTGTCCACGCCGACCTCGCGGGCTCCGGCCCGCTCCTCGGCCTCGCGCAGCGGTGCGGCCTCGGCGGGGTGCAGAGCGTCGATGCCTGCTTCACCACGGGTGGCGAGCAGGTACGTCACCTGCTTGCCCTGAGCGGTCCAGCGGGCGACAGCCGAAGCCGCGCCGTACTCGATGTCGTCCGGATGCGCGGCCACGGCCAGACATCGCTCCCAGTTCTCCGGTAGCGGCGGCAGCTGGCTCTGCGGGCCGAACGCGCCCGCTTCATCTCGCGTCGTCATGCACCGATAGTGGCGGTCCGTCTTCCCAGATCCGTAGAGGCGCGCGTCTTTGCCGGTCCTCCTGCGCGCACGGGTCGACGGTGCGCAGCCGTGAAGGGCCGTTCCGGTCGACCGGAACGCCTTCGCCCCGATCGGGTGTGTCCGGGCCGGGGCGGTCCGCGCCCCGCTCTCAGGCTCCCGCCGCGTCCCGGGCCTGCGCCGCGAGGGAGACGCCCAGCTCGCGGCGTCAGCGTCCCTACGACGTCCGCCTGGAGCGCGGCGGCGCCCGCGGCGCCACCGACGCCGTCCTCCAGGCCGTCGCACGCCGCTGCGGCGGCCGTCACCCGATAGGCCCTGGTCCTCGGCGCTCGTCCGATCGTCAGAACTATCCCAGTGGCGGGTGGTGGTGTCCGAAGGACAGTGCCGGAACGGTGTCTCCGTTGAAGTGCCACAGCGCACTCGTGTACCAGAGGACCACCACCACGACCACCAGCGCACCCCCGGCCAGTGGCAGGGCCCAGCCCGGCAGGCGACGGCTCCGCACCAGCAGGACCTTGGCGGCGAACGCCCCGTAGAAGAAGCAGCCGGCGATCGAGTGCACTGCCACACGCGAGCCGGTCAGCTGCACGCCATACGCCCGGACGCAGTGCACCGTGATCGGGACGGAGAGGGCGAACAGGACCACACCGACGATCCGGTGGGTGATGGGCACCGGGCCCGGCACCCGGCGCACCCCGGGCAGCCGGCGGTACATCCACAGCGCCAGCAGCAACTGGAGAGCGGCCAGCCCCAGGACACCGGTGGCGAGCTGCGCCTTGAGACGCACGGCGTCGGTGTCTGCCTGGCCGAACACTGTCGCGGTGTAGTCCGGCGTGTTCGCCCGGCCGAACAGGAAGATGGCGAGGAAGACCGCGACGGCAGCCGCGAACGCCAGTGCGAGAGCGAGCCTGCCTTCCGGGCGGCGCAGAGCGGGCCGGGCGTTCGACATGGTGCTCCTCGTCTCGGAACCCTGAGGGTTGGCGGTTCGTCATCCCTTCTACTCGTCTGGTGCCGCAGATGGCGGCCGACGCGGCCGTAGCGGCCTCGACTCCTCGTTGGCGCGGCCGAAGCACTCGGTGTGAAGGGCGTCGATGTCGACGGATGCCATCCGTCCCGCCAGACTCCGGGGGTGGGCCCTGTGGGGGCACCTGGGCCCGCAGTACGGTCTAGCCGCGCGCCCGTCTGCGGCGCAGGAGGATGCCGACGGCCGCCCCGGCCAGGGCCGTTGCCGCCACTCCCGCCGTTGTCCACCAGACGGCGGGACCCGTGCCGGGTTCTGCCGGGGCCTCGGAGGCCGTTGCAGGTGTCGGCGTCGGCGTCGGCGTCGGGTTCTGCGCCTGCGTCCCGGTCGGCGTGGACGACGGGTCTGCGGGGCGGGGACCCGGGGTGCCGGTGGTCGGTGCCGGGTCCACCACCGGTACGCCGACTTCGAGTTCGCCGTGCCCGAGGGCGGGGAAGCCCACGTCCACGCTGACCTTCCAGGCACCGGGCGGCAGGGACTCGGCCGTGGTCCAGCCGGCCGGCGTCGCGGCGGGATCGCGCACCAGCCGCCAGGGCCCCAGCGTGCGGGCGCCGTCGGCGCTGACCGCGTTCACGGTGGCGGCGACCGCCTCTTCGACGGCGTCGCCGTCGTTCTCCCAGGTGACGTTCGCGGTGACGTGGCCCTCCCGCTGCCCGGTGACCACCACCTTCACGGTGTCGCCGTGGGCGTGCGCCACGGCCGGGGACAGCAGGATCAGGCCGACGGCGGTCAGGACGGCCTGGAAAGCGATTCGTATGCGCATCGTGGCGTGCTCCGGGTGGAGTGAAGGGCCGGGGGACGGCCGCGCGGCGCGGCCGGGCGCCGGGGCGGGCGTGAGGGGGGGGGTCGGGTGAGACCGCC
>NZ_JBHVYI010000134.1:0-17026 GCF_042880975.1 Streptomyces sp. NPDC058289 | reverse complement strand
GCGGGCCGCCCGTCCGCCAACGCCCCCGGTTCGGGGCGGTGGTGCGGTGTCATCAGATCCCTCGGCGCTTCCAGGACTGCCACCAGAGCCATTCGCGCCCCCGGTCGGCGACGGCCGACAGGACCAGCGGCTGGAGGTACGGCATCGCGCGGGCTCCGATCCGCCGCCGCCTGCGCAGCGCCCCGTACTCCGCGAGCGCGGTGTACCGGGGCAGGCATTCGGCGGCGAAGGCCTCCAGCTCCTCGACCGGGACCACTTCGGTGCGCCCGCGGTCGTAGGCCCGGTAGGCGCGCCGCAGGGCGTACCGGGCGAGCCGGGTGCGGGCCGCCGTCGACAGCCGGCCCGCCTCCGGGAGCAGGCCGCCGCACTTCTCCAGCACCGAGTCGAAGGCGACGAGGCGCTGGCGCAGGTCGTCGAGCTGCCCACCGAAGTCCGTGGTGGACATGTTGTTGCCGTGGACCCGGTAGAAGGCCTGGTCGGCGCCCCGCACGTAGCCCACGTCTGCGTGGGCCGCGAGCCGCATCCACATTTCGATGTCCCCGGCGTGCGGCAGGTCCGGGTCGTAGCCCCCGACCTTGCGCTGGAGGCTGGTGCGCACGACCACCTCGGGTGAGGTGATGCACCCGGTGCCCTCCCGGAAGCGCCGCTCCAGCCACCACCGCCCGGGGTAGACCACCGAGCCGGTGGACCGGGTGCGGGCCGCAGGGAGCGGCCCGCCGTGCTGGAACCGCAGCGGCCTGCCGTAGGCGAAACCGGCTTCCGGGTGGGCGTCGAGCAGGGCCGCGGCGCGCACCAGGGCGCCGGGGACCAGCCGGTCGTCGGCGGAGAGCAGGGCGACGTAGTCCCCGTCCGCCCACTCGAGCAGGCCCTCGTTGTAGGTGGCGATGTGGCCCTGGTTCTTCTCGTGGACCCGGACCTCGATCCGGGGGTCGGCCGCCGCGAGGGCGCGCGCGACCTCCGCGGAGTCGTCGGGGGAGGCGTCGTCGATGATCAGTACCCGTACGTCGACGCCTTCCTGTTCGTCCAGGACGCTCTTGACGCAGTCGGCCAGGAAGTGGCCGTACTTGTAGCAGGGGATCACCACGCTGACGGTGCTCACTGGCCGGACACCTCCGTGGATCCCTCCGTGAGTGGGGCGGGAGCCGTGGTGGTGAAGACCGGGCCGACCCAGTAGTTCACCGATCCGAAGGTGTTGTTCGGGAAGGCCGTGGCCGCCCCGTACTTGTAGAGGCCGTTGCCGGTACCCGCGCCGCCGCCGTCGGCCGGGGCCACCAGCGGATAGGAGCGGTGCGCGGCGCTGAAGTAGCCGCCGTCCACGGAGTACTTGCCGTTCGGCGCGTGGTACGAGGCCACGTACTCGGTGTTCGCGGTGATGGCCACCGGGGTGGCGAAGTGCAGCTGTTGCCAGCCGGACAGGGTTTCGCTGCCGAAGGTTCCGGTGGCCAGGAGCGTGCCGTCGGCGGACCAGAGGCTGCCGGTGTGCGTGCCGGTGTTCCCGGGGCCCTTGTAGAAGGTGATGCCGGTGACGTAGCCGCCGACCGTGGACTGGAAACGGGTGCCCAGTTCCACGGAGTTGGTGTCGTCGCCGACGTTGGCGGTGGTCGGTGTGGCGTTCGGACCCCACAGGGTGCAGGGGCAGGTCACCGCCGGCGGGCTCGTGCTGGTGGTGAAAGTCCAGGTGACCGGCGCGGCCATGGCGTTGCCCCACAGGTCGGCGACCTGGACCGATGCCGTGTAGGTGGTGTTCAGCGCCAGTTCGGTGGACGGGGTGAAGGTGGCGCTGTTGGAGACGTCGAGGACCTTGCTGCCGGGGACGGTGGCGCCGCCGGGGTCCTTGACGGTGAACACCAGGGTGTCGGCGTCCACGGCCGAGTTGAAGGTGGCCTTCACCGTCGCGGTGATCGCGGTCCCGGTCGCCGCGGACTGCGGGCTGGTCGAGGTGACGGTCGGGGGCGTCGTGCTCGCGGTCGCGGTGTCCAGGACCGCGTCCACCCAGTAGTTGCTGCCGGAGGAGGCGGTGGACGGGAACCCGCCGGTGCCGCTGTAACGGTAGACGCCGTTGCCGCCGTCGATGCCGCTCTTCAGCGCGGTGAAGGGGGCCAGCCCGGCGCCGGCCGAGGCGAAGGTGTTGTCGAAGGAGTATCCGCCGTTGGGGGCGAAGTAGGAAGCGATGTAGGTGGTGTTGGCCTTGACCGGGATCGGCGAGGAGAAGTTGAGCTGCTGCCAGCCCGATGCCGTCTCGTTGGTGAAGGTGCCCGTGGCCAGGCGCTGGCCGGTGCTGCTCCAGAGGCTGCCCGTGTGGGTGCCGGTGTTGGCCGGGGACTTGTAGAAGCGGACGCCCGTGATCGAACCGGGCACCGAGGAGCGGATCTTCACGCCGAGTTCCACGGCGCTGCCGTCACCAGCGTTGACGGTGCCCGGCACGGCCGCGGCGGGCCAGACGGTGCAGGGGCACTGCTGGGGTCCCACGGTCAGCGGCACGGTGGTGGTGGCGCCGATGTTGACGCTGTCGTCCACCGCGCGGACCTTGATCTGCGCGGAACCGGGGGTGGTCGGGGTCCACTTGTAGCTCCAGGACCCGACGCCCGTGGTGGCCTTCCAGGTGGTTCCGCCGTCGGTGGAGACCTCCACGCGGGCCACGACTCCGCCGCCGCTGTCGGAGGCGGTGCCCGTGATGGTCACGGGCCGCAGGGCGGGCACCGTGGCGTTCGCCGCGGGGCTGGTCACGGTGATGGCCGGACCGGTGGTGTCCGTGGAGGCGGTGGCAGCGAGCAGGTTGCTCTGCAGGGACTTGGGCTGGACCCCCATGTCGGCGAAGATGTTCACCGTCGCCTGCTGCATCCGCTTGTCCTCGGTGACCACCGCGTCGTCCGGATTGCCGGTCGGCATGTTGGTCAGGCCCCAGGACCACTGCACGGTGCCGGAGCCGAAGACCAGGGCGTGCGAGGTCTGGTCCCGGAAGGCGACCAGGCTGTGCGTCGCGGTCCCGTTGCCGTACGTGTTCCCGTAGTCGAGGCGGTACTTGCCGTCGGTGATGTCCACCGTGGTGGACGACATCGCGATCTGCCCGGCCGGGCGGGCCGCGTCCTCCACGTCGCTGTCCCACTCGTAGCCGAGCGTGCCGACGGGGAAGGTGGCGGTCTGGGAGGGGGTCAGGTTCGCGACGGTGGTGTTCCGCCACAGCCGCATCTTGGCGTACGCGCCGGGGACGGTGATCGCGTCGCTCCGGTAGCCGTTCACGCTGAACAGCGAGCCGGTGACCTGGTTCTGCGGCTGGTACGGCCTGCCGTTCGTGGCGCTGGCCGGGTCCATGAAGGTGCCCGTCCAGATCCCGCTCGGGTCGGGGATGCCGTTGGGCTGCGGGAAGGAGAGCTTGGTCTCCTTGTAGCAGACCAGGGTCCGGTTGGCCGTGTTGGCCCCGTCGATGCTGGGGGCCAGGCGGGTCTTCCAGAAGACCTCGTTGCCGGCGAAGTAGGTCTGGTTGACGCCCGCGTGGCGTGCGTTCAGAGCGTTGGTGAACTGGTCCTGGGTCCAGTACTCGTCGTGCCCGGAGGACATGAACACCTTGTGGTTCTGCAGCTGGGTCGCGCCCTTGGTGGACATGTCGATGCCGGACATGTAGCTGACGTCGTACCCGTTGCGCTCCAGCCAGGCGACCATCTGGTACTCGGATCCGTAGATCCCGTTCTCGCCGCCGATGTCCATCGGCCGGTTGTAACTGACCTCGTAGGCACGGCCGTCGGGGGCGGGGCCGCCTCCGTCGTAGAGGTCCTGGCCGCCGTAGTTGTTGTACGCCTGCCAGGTCTGGTCGCTGGTCTGAACGACGATGTCGGAGTGGCTGGCGTCGTTGCGGACCACGAACGGGTAGGGCATGACCCCGTTGCCGTCCGCCTGGTCGAAGTTGGCTATGTAGAGGCCGGAGACGGCGTCGGAGGGCACCGTCCAGGTCGAGGTGACCGGCCAGTTGCCGCAGTCGACCAGGCCGGTGGAGGCCTTGGTGGTGCAACTGTGCGGGCCGCCCCCCTGCGGGAAGTTCGCCGGGTAGGTCTGGGCCGCCTGGGCCGGGGTGGACATCAGGCGGGCTCCGTCACCGCCGTAGTGGCCGAGCCGGTAGACCGACACCTTGTAGGCGGTCGGCGACTGGACCTTGAACTGCAGGGTCTCGCCCGCCTGCACGCTCGTCTGGGCCGGGAAACCCTTGATGTCGCCGTAGGCGCTGGGTGCGAACCAGTCGGACATCGGCGTGCCCGCCTTCGAGTTCTCGCACACGATCGCATTGGATCCTGGGCCGCACGGGTCCGCCGCGACCGCCACCGATGGCGGCAGCGCCGCCGCCATCAGGGCTGCCACCACGGTGAAGAGCCCGTACCGCAGCAGCCTTGTCCGTCTGTTCATCCGAACCTCATTTGGGAGTGGCTTTGTGATTCGACGCCGGGCGTCAGCGCAGTGCTGCTGAGAGCGCGTCCACGACCCGCTGCTGTTGGGCGGCGGTGATCTGGGGGAAGAGCGGGAGGGAGAGCATCCGGTCGGCGGCCAGTTCGGCGTGCGGGAAGGCCCCGCGGCCGTGGCCGAGGTGGGCGAAGGCCGGGGTGAGGTGGACCGGCGCCGGATAGTGCACGCCGGCGCCGATGCCCTCCGCGTTGAGCTTGCCGACGACCGCATCGCGGTCCGCGCCGCCGACGCGGATGACGTAGAGGTGCCATACGTGGACGTTGCCCGGCGCCGTGACCGGCAGGGTGAGGCGTCCCGTGGCCGCCAGATCTTCCAGCAGCCCGTCGTAGCGGTCGGCGGCGGCCCGGCGGGCCTCGTTCCCCTCGGCGAGCCGGGCCAGCTTGGCCCGCAGCACGACGGCCTGCAGACCGTCGAGCCTGCTGTTGAAACCGGCCACGTCGTGCCGGTACTTGGCGACGCCGCCGTGGTTGGCCAGCGCCCGGACCAGGTCGGCGGCCTCCTCGTCGTCGGTCACCACCGCGCCGGCGTCCCCGTAGGCGCCCAGGTTCTTGCCCGGGTAGAAGCTGGTCGCGGCGATCCCCCCGCTGCCGGGGGTGCGGCCCTCCCGGGACGCCCCCTGGCTCTGCGCGGCGTCCTCGACGAGCTTGGCGTGGGAGGGCAGGCCCGCGGCCAGCGCGGAGGTGTCGGCGCACTGCCCGTACAGGTGGACCGGGACCACCGCGCGGGTGGCCTTGGTGACCGCGTCGAGCGCGGCCTGCGGGTCGAGCAGCAGGGTGTCGGGGAGGCAGTCGGCCAGGACCGGCCGGGCGCCGATCCGGGCGACGGCGCCGGCCGTGGCGATGAACGTGTTCGCGGGGAGCACGACCTCGTCGCCGACGCCCACCCCGCTCGCCCGCAGGGCCAGTTCCAGCGCGTCGGTGCCGTTGGCGACGCCGACGCAGTGTCCGACCCCGGCGAAGGCCGCGTACTCGCGCTCGAAGGCCCGTACCTCCTCGCCGCCGATGAAGGCGGTGTCGGCCAGCACGCGGTCGAATCCCGCACGTAATTCGTCCGCGACCTCGGCGTGCGCGGCCTTCAGGTCGACGAGCGGTATCTGGTTCATGCGGCTGTGCTCCCCATCCGTGTCTCCGGCCTCCGGCCGGTCTGCGACTCATCGGCCCGGAGCTCTTCGAGCGCCGGGCCCCCCGCCTCGCGCAGTCGGCGGGCGGGGCTTCCGGCCCACACCTCGCCGGCCGGCACGTCGGCCAGGACCGTGCTTCCCATCCCGGTCAGCGACCAGGCGCCGACCTCGGTGTACTCCCGGACCAGTGCACCGGCGCCCACGTACGCACCGCGCCCCAGCCGTACCCCGCCGCCGAGGCGGACCCCCGAGGCCAGGGTCGCGAAGTCCCCGACCTCGTCGTCGTGGGTGAGGACCACGTGCGGCATGACCGCCACGTGGGCCCCCACCCGTACGGCCGCCGTCAGCACGCAGTGCGCGAGCAGGACCGTGCCCGGACCGATTGCCGAGGAACCGGAGAGCGCCGCCGTGGGGTGGACCACGACGGCGTACCGGCTCTCGGGCAGCGCCAGGCGCCGCACCAGGCGGGCCCGTACCCCGTAGTCGCGGGGGCTGCCGACGCAGACCACCACGCGGGCGTCCGGGCGTTCGTGCACCAGGGCGCTTCCGCCCAGGACGGGCACGCCGTCGACGTCCCGGCCGTGCAGGGCCGGGTCGTCGTCCAGGTGGCCGTCGAGCCGCCAGCGCGGGGCCCGGCCGGCCGCCAGGTCGGCGGCGGCCGCGTCCCGTACGGCCTGGGCGGTCTCCCTGGCGAAGCCGCCCGCGCCGACGATCAGCAGGCTCTCGGTCGCCGCGGCCTCGGCCACGGCACCGTGCGGCCCGCTCATCCGCCGCCGGCCCGTTCGCGCAGCACCGCGACCACCCGGTCCTGCTGCTCCTCGGTCATGGTGTGGAACAGCGGCAGGATCAGGGAGTCGCGGGTGATCCGCTCGGTCACCGGCAGCGCCACCGCACCGTGCCCGGCGTACGCCGGCTCCAGGTGGGAGGCCATGATCCCGCGCCGGGCCGAGATCCCGGCCTCGGCGAGCGCCGCGAGCAGCTCGTCGCGGCCGACGGGGAAGTCCTCGGCCAGGAGCACCCAGTACGACTGGAAGTTCCCCTCGCCGTACGCGGGATCCCGGACCGGGGTCAGGCCCGGGACACCGGCGAGGAGCTGCGCGTACCGGGCGGCGAGGAACCGCCTGCGGGCCACGATCTCGTCCAGCTTGCCCAGTTGCACCAGGCCGACCGCGGCCTGGATGTCGGTCATCCGGTAGTTGTAGCCGACCTCGAGGTAGCTCTCGGCGATCGGCTTGCTGCTCGCGTGCCGCTGCGCCGCGGACACGTTCATGCCGTGCTCGCGCAGCCGGCGCAGCCGCTCGGCCCACGCGGCGTCGTCCGTGGTCACCATGCCGCCCTCGCCGGTGGTGATCACCTTGCGGGGGTGGAAGGACCAGGCGGCCAGCAGCGCCCCCTGGCCGACCGGCTTGCCCCCGACGGTGGCGCCGATGCCGCAGGCGGCGTCCTCCACCAGGGCGAGGCCGCGGTCGGCGCAGGCGGCGCGCAGGGCGTGCACGTCGGCCGGGACCCCGCCCTGGTGGACGGCGATCACCGCCTTGGTGCGCGGGGTGCGGACGGCGTCCACAGTGGCCGGGGTCAGGTTCCCGGTGGCCTCCTCGACGTCCGCGAACACCGGCTGCGCGCCCACGTAGCGCACCGCGTTGGCCGTCGCGATGAAGGACAGCGAGGGGACGACGACCTCGTCGCCCGGACCGAGGTCCAGGGCGATGAGCGAGAGGTGCAGGGCGGTGGTGCACGAGCTCACCGCGATGCCGTGCTCCGCGCCCACCCGCTCGGCGAAGACCCGTTCGAACTCCGCGACCCTGGGTCCCTGGGCCACCCAGCCGGACAGGACCGCGTCGGCGGCGGCCCGCGCCTCGTCCTCACCGAGCCACGGAATCATGACGGGGATGCGGGCGGGCGCGGGGGCGGGGCCGGCGGCGCCCGCGTCCGGGGCGCTCATCGGCCGGTCTCCGCGGCGGCGGCGTCACCGGCGGCCGCCGCGGTCTCTGCGGCCTCCGCGCGCTCGGCCCGCCACCAGTCGACCAGGTCCCGCAGTCCGCTGCGCAGGTCGATCTCGGCCGTGAAGCCGAGGCGGTCGGCGGCCTGCGAGGTGTCCGCGAGCCGGCGGGTCACCCCGTTCACGGCGCGGGCCGGTCCGTGCTCCGGCGCCAGGCCTTCGGCGCCCATGGCCTCGAGAAGGCCGTTCGCCAGGTCGAGCAGACTGGTCTCGGAGCCGCTCGCAACGTTGAACACCTCGTCGGTCAGGTCCGATTCGGCGGCCAGCAGGTTGGCCCTGGCGATGTCCCGGACGTCGACGAAGTCCATGGTCTGGGTTCCGTCGCCGAGGATCAGGGGCGGTTCGCCCGCGGCGATCCGCTCCATCCACCGGATCAGCACCTCGGTGTACAGCCCGTGGATGTCCATTCGGGGGCCGTACACGTTGAAGTAGCGCAGCGCGACGTAGTCCAGCCCGTACATGGCGTGGAAACTGCGCAGCACGCCTTCGTTGAAGGCCTTCGCGGCCCCGTAGAAGGTGTCGTTGTTGTACGCGTGGTGGCGCTCGGTGGTCGGGAAGGACTCGGCCATCCCGTAGACCGAGGCCGAGGACGAGGCGATGACCTTGCCCACGCCGGCGGCCGCGGCGGCCTCCAGCACGTTGAACGTCCCGTCGACCATCACCTCGTTGGCCAGCCGCGGTTCCTCGGCGCACTGGGTGATCCGGATCGCCGCCAGGTGGAAGACCAGGTCGGCGCCTTCGGTCGCCTTGCGCACGGCGGATACGTCCCGGATATCGCCCTCGACCAGGTCCACCACCCCGCTGGGCAGGGCGCGGGCCAGGTTGGCGGTGCGTCCCCGTACGAAGTTGTCGAGCACGACGATCTCGCGTGCCCCGTTGTCCACCAGCAGGTCCACCAGGTGCGAGCCGATCGTGCCCGCTCCGCCGGTGACCAGAATCCTCTTGCCTCGTACGCTGCTCAACGCCCTGCCCCTACTGAGTCGGTCATGGTCTTGCCTGCTGTGCCCGGCGCGCCATACGCGGCTGCGCCCCGGGCGGCGTCGTCAACGCTCAACGTCCGGTGCGCAGTCCTACGACGGCGCCCTTGAACTCCAGGCTTCGGGAGGCCGCTTCGAGGATGTCGAGGACCTGGAGTCCGGCCCGGCCGTCGGTGAGCGGAGGCCGCCCCGTCCGGATCGCCGCGGCGAACTCCTCGACCATGCTGCGCAGGGCCTCCTTCTCGCCGAGTGCGGGGGCCACCATGTCGCCGGTCCGGTAGGAGACGAGCATGTCGCGGCGTTCGTCCGCGCCGATCTCCTGCGGGGCCGTGAGGTCGACGCCCCGGTCGAACACCGCGACGCGCTGGGTGGGGTTGAGGTCGTCCCACACCAGGGTCCGCTTGGAGCCGCCGACCATCGTGGTGCGGACCTTCACCGGGGACAGCCAGTTGACGTGGACGTGCGCGATGGCGCCGGTGTTGAGCTGGAGCGTCAGATAGGCCACGCAGGACTGGCCGGCGCCTATCGGGTCGGCCCCGTGCGCGGCGACGGCGACGGGGTGGACGTTGTCCGGGAGGATGAAGTCGAGCACCGAGAGGTCGTGCGGGGCCAGGTCCCACAGGACGTCGATGTCCTTCTGGACCAGCCCGAGGTTGATCCTGACGGAGTCCACGAACTGGATGTCTCCGAGTTCACCGGAGCGGACCATGTCCCGGATGCGGGCCACCGCCGGGGTGTAGCAGTAGGTGTGGTCGCACATCAGGGTGAGGCCGCGTTCCTCGGCCTCGTTCACCAGCCGCAGTCCGTCCTCGTAGGTGGCGGCGAGCGGCTTCTCCACGAGGACGTGCTTGCCGGCGCGCAGGGCGGCCAGGGCGACGTCGAGGTGGGTGCCGGCCGGTGTGGCCACGGCGACGGCCTCGACGGCGGGGTCGGCCAGCACCGCCGCGTAGTCCGCGGTCGCCTGGACCGTCGAGTAGCCGCCGAGCACCTGCCGGGCCCGGTCGACGTTCAGATCACAGAGCCAGCGGAGCCTGAACTCCGGACTGGACTGGAAGTTGCGGACGAGATTGGGGCCCCAGTAGCCCGCTCCGACGACGGCGACCCCTAACGGCTCGGTCCGTCCCGCACCCGCACGTGCGCCTGTGGCGTCCTTCGCGGTGTCCTTCACAGCGTTCCCTTTCCTTCCGCGCACGCCCGCAGGCGTGTCGACGACCCATGGCCGGGACGCGTGCGAAGGAAGGGGGTGCCGTCGAGGCACGCCGGACGCCTGTGCGACCCGTGCGTGACCCGTCCGACGGTGATGGCCCCCACGACCGATGCCGTACGTGTTCCACGTACTTCCGCCCCCCGGCCGTCCGGCACCCCTAGCGCCGGCCGGCCACGGACAGGCGGCCTGTTCCCCCAAGCCGCCGAACCCGTAACCTGCCCCAACTACCCTGCGCCGACTGGATTGCAGCGTGGATCACGGCGTTGCCGAAGCACGCCGAATCCGGTCGGCTGCGTTCAATCTAGACCACTCGGCGTACCCCCGGGGAGAGTTGGAGGAAACGGTCGGTACGGGCGTTCGACCATGCATACTTCCGGGGTGACCAGCATCGTGATCCCGGCCCACAACGAGGGCCGGGTCATCGGCCGGCTCCTCGACGCGCTCCTGACCGAGACCCCGGCCCCGGGGCCCGACATCGTCGTGGTGTGCAACGGCTGTACGGACGACACCGCGGCGGTGGCCGCCGCGCGAGGCCCCCGCGTACGGGTGGTCGAGATTCCTACTCCGTCCAAACATCAGGCACTTCGGGTGGGCGACGAGCACGCGCGCGGCTTCCCCCGCCTCTACGTGGACGCCGACGTGGTGGTCGGCGCGGCCGACGTGCGGGCCCTGGCCGATGCCCTCGCCGCCGGCCCGGCCCTGCTCGCCGCGGCCCCCGGCCGGGACATTCCGCTTACCGGCTGCGCCTGGCCGGTCCGGGCGTACTACCGGGTCTGGCAGCTGCTGCCGGCCGTCCGCGAGGGACTGTTCGGCCGCGGGGTCATCGCGGTGACCGAACCGGGGCACGCCCGGCTCGCCGTCCTGCCGCCCCTGATGGCCGACGACCTGGCCGCGTCCCTGGCCTTCGCGCCGGGAGAGCGACGGGTGGTGGAGGCGGCCAGGGTCGTGGTCCTGCCGCCGCGCACCTGGGGGGACCTGATCAAACGCCGGGTCCGGGCGGCGACTTCCTCCGCCGAGCTGGAGCGGTTCCAAGCCACGAGGGCCTCCGGGCCGACGGCGCCCCAGCCGTCCGCACGCACCGGTACGGGAGACCTGCGGGCGCTGCTCCGGGCCCAGCCGCGACTGCTCCCGGGGGTGGCGGTGTTCGTCGTGGCGGCCCTCGCGGCCCGCCGGGGAGCCCGCAAGGCCATCCGGAGCGGGGACTTCTCCACCTGGCTGCGCGACGAGAGCAGCCGGCAGGGCTGAGCGGCGGGCAGAGCCGAGCAGCCGACAGGGCTGGGCGGCCGAATCCCGCCGTACCCCGCCCAGTTGGCCCGTACAACCATTAGGGTGCCATTCGCACGTACGACTGGCTCACCGTTCAGACGCCGGACCGGGAGTTCGAAAAGCATGTACCTCGCGGACCGCTCCGCGCCCGAGGACGCGAAGGCCACGGCCGACGGATCCCCCGTCCGCGGACCCGCGGTCGCCTCGGCCGTCCTCGCACTGGGCTCGGTCAGCCTGATCACCGACGTCTCCTCCGAGATGGTCACCGCCGTCCTGCCGCTCTACCTCGTCGCCGGACTGGGCCTGAGCCCGCTCGGCTTCGGCGCCCTCGACGGCCTGTACAACGGGGTCAGCGCGCTGGTCCAGCTGACCGGCGGCCACCTCGCCGACCGGATCCGCAACCACAAGCTGATCGCCGGCATCGGCTACGGACTGTCCGCGGCGTGCAAACCGCTGCTGCTGATCGCCCACAGCCTCGGCCCGGTGGCGCTGATCCTCGCCCTGGAACGGACCGGCAAGGGACTGCGCACCGCCCCGCGCGACGCACTCATCTCCCTTTCCACGCCCCCCGAGTTACAGGGTCGGGCCTTCGGCGTGCACCGCGCCATGGACACCACCGGGGCCCTGCTCGGGCCGCTCGCCGCGTTCTTCATCCTGAGCGTGACGGTCGACGGGTACGACGCCGTCTTCGGTGTCAGCGCCTGTGTGGCCGTCCTGGGCGTCGTGGTGCTCATGCTGTTCGTCCCGTCCGGTGCGGAGCCGCGCCCCGGCCGCCCGAAAGCAGCCGCTCCCCCGGTCCCGGCTCCGCGGAAGCCCCCCGCGGCCGCCTCCCCGAAGCCGGACGCGGTGAACCTGCGCGACGCGCTGGGCCTGCTGCGGCTGCCCCGGCTGCGCGCCCTGGCGGGCTGCGCCGCCCTGCTCGGGCTCACCACCGTCAGCGACGCCTTCCTGTACCTGCTGCTCCAGGACCGCACCGGGATCGGCGAGCGGTGGTTCCCGCTGCTCCCCCTGGGCACCGCGGCCGTGTTCCTGCTGCTGGCCGTCCCGGCGGGCGCCCTCGCGGACCGCATCGGACGCCGCACCGTGTTCCTCACCGGGCACGCCCTCCTGCTGGCCGGTTACGGGCTGCTCCTGTGGGCCCCCGGCCTGCCCGCGCTCCCCTACCTGGTCCTCGCCCTGCACGGCATGTTCTACGCCGCCACCGACGGGGTGCTGCCCGCGGCCGTCGCCGCGACCGTCCCCGCGAAGCTGCGGGCCACCGGCATCGCGCTCGTCGGCACCGGCCAGGCCCTGTCCCGCTTCGGCTGCTCGCTGGCCTTCGGCGCCGCGTGGACGGTCCTGGGCTCGGGCCCGGCGCTCGCCGCCGCCGCGGCCGGCCTGTGCTGCTGCGCGGCCGTCGCCGGTTTCGTACTCCGCCCCACGGCCCCGGACGGCGCCACCGCCCGGGCCCCGCACCCCCGACGCTCCCGAGGAACCCGATGACGCGCTCACGCCGGCTGCTCGTACTCGCCCTGGCCGTGCTGCTCCTCGGAGGCGTGGCCGGCGTGCTGGTGGTGCGCGCCGCCGCCCGCTCCGAGCAGACCCGCGCGGGCGACCCGACGGCCGCCCCGGGCACGGTCACGCTCGACCGGCGCGGCGGCCTGGCCTTCCTCAACGGCGCGCAGGGCCCGCACCGAGGAGCCCTCGTCTCCGTACCGGACCGCTCGCCGCAGGACGCACGGACCGCCTCGGGACTCACCTGTCTGCGGTTCCACGCCGCGGCCGGCACCGGTGTGTGCCTGAGTTCCTCCCCGGGCGCCCTCGCCCAGGACAACCGGGCGCTGATCGTCGACTCCGAACTGCGCACGCTGCGCGAGTTCCCGCTCGCGGGAACCCCTTCGCGGGCCCGGGTCTCCCCGAGCGGCCGCTTCGCCGCCTGGACCGTCTTCGTCACCGGGGAGTCCTACGGCTCCGCGTTCTTCTCCACCCGGACCTCGATCGTGGACACCCGTACGGGGGCGCTCGAACCGGACTTGGAGAAGTTCGCCATCGAGCGGGACGGCCGCCCCTACAGCGCGAGCGACGCCAACTTCTGGGGCGTCACCTTCTCCAAGGACGACGACACCTTCTACGCCACCCTCGGCACGGACAACCAGACGTACCTGGTGAAGGGTTCGATCGCGCGGCGCAGCGTCACCACCCTCGCCTCGAACGTCGAGTGCCCGTCCCTGTCCCCCGACGAGACCCGGGTCGCGTACAAGAAGCGGGTGCAGCGCGGTGCGTCCTTGTGGCGCGAACACGTACTGGATCTGCGGACGTTGCGGGAGCAGCCGCTGACGGAGAAGCGAAGCGTGGACGATCAGGCGCTCTGGCTCGACGACCGGACCCTCGCCTACGCCCTGCCCACCGAGGGCTCCGTGGACACCACGGACCTCTGGACGGTCCCGGCGGACGGCACCGGGACCCCCCGGGTCCTGGCCCCGGCCGCCTCTTCGCCCACCCGGCTGGGCTGACTGCTCCCCGCTCGGGCTCCGCGCTCCATCCCGCCGGTCCCGGAGGCGTACCCGGGGGCCCGCAGAATCGTTGGGGCGGGCATGGGCACTCCACACGCCGTCTCCCCGTCCCCGGCCCGGCACCGGGCACCCGACCGCGTCCCCGCCGCGTTGGCACGGGGCATTCCCCGACAGCAGTCGGGCAGTCCCGCCCCCTCGGGCGGGGCGGTCGTCTTCGATCAGCTCGCCCGCGAGTGGGAGGCGCGCGGAGCCACCGTTCCGGGCCGTCCCGACCCGCTGTGGGAGCGGCTGATCACCTACGCGCACTTCCAGCGCGAGACGGACGCCACGCTGCGCAGCCTGCGCCTGGACGGAGCCGAACCCCCGCCGGCCCCCGCCGCGGCGGGCCCGCGCTGGACCCGGGCGTGATCCGGACCTGCCCCGGGCGAGATCCGGATCTGACCCGGACCTGACCCGGACCTGATTCGGGACCGAGCCGGGCGTGGGCACGGAAAGGCCCAGGGCCCCGGTCGGCTGTGGCCGGCCGGGGCCCTGGGCTCCGTACGCGTTGTTCCTGCGGTCCGCTAGACGCCCGAGGGGGCGCCGAGCATCGCCGACGCCTTCTCGAGCGGCGTCAGGGCCGCGGCGGGCGCCGGGACCGTTTCGAGCGGGCGGCAGGTGAAGCCCAGTGCCGTCAGGGCCCTGATCACCTCGGCGGCGGTGAAGTCGCGGCGGTCCTGGCGGGTGACGACCGCGCCCACCTGCTTCACGGGGTAGGAGCGACGGCCTATGACCACGGAGTCACCGGTGATCGGTTCGGGCTTGACGCCCTTCATCGATTCGAGGACGCCGGCCTTGGTCAGGTCGAACGGAAAGCGGGCGATGACGAAGCGCATGCTGCCTCACAGGTAGAAGAGAACCGTCCGTGCCCGGTCCGGCAGGATCCGGGCGGGGCCGCCTAAGCCGCCGTGGTGGCCGGGGACTGGCGCTGCGGCCCCCGGGCGGTGGCGGAGGTCCTGCTGCGCCGGTCCTGTGCGGGCCGGCTGCGACGGCCGCGGGAGGCGCCGCCGGCGCCGCCCCTGGGCCGCTCGGTGACGGGGGCCGTGATGACGACCGGGACGCCGGACGGCGCCTGGGCGCCGGTGATCCGGCTCAGTTCGGCCTCGCCGGAGCGGACCTGCGCGGTCTGCGGGGTGATGCCCGCGGCCTGCATGAGACGGACCATGTCGCGGCGCTGGTTCGGCAGGACCAGCGTGACGACGCTGCCGGACTCACCGGCGCGGGCGGTACGACCGCCGCGGTGCAGGTAGTCCTTGGGGTCGGTCGGCGGGTCCACGTTGACGACGAGGTCGAGGTTGTCGACGTGGATGCCGCGGGCCGCGACGTTCGTGGCCACGAGCACGCTGACGTGCCCGCTCTTGAACTGCGTGAGCGTACGGGTGCGCTGGGGCTGCGACTTCCCGCCGTGCAGCGCCGCGGCGCGCACCCCACTGCTCAGCAGGTGCTCGGTGAGCCTGTCCACACCGTGCTTGGTGTCCAGGAACATGATCACGCGGCCCTCGCGGGCAGCGATCTCGGTCGTGGCGGCCTGCTTGTCGAAGTTCTGCACGTGCAGGACGTGGTGCTCCATCGTGGTGACCGCGCCCTGCGAGGGGTCGACGGAGTGCACGACGGGGTCCGTCAGGTAGCGGCGGACCAGCAGGTCGACGTTGCGGTCGAGGGTGGCGGAGAACAGCATCCGCTGGCCCTCGGGACGCACCTGGTCGAGCAGGGCGGTGACCTGGGGCATGAACCCCATGTCCGCCATCTGGTCCGCCTCGTCCAGGACGGTGATCCCGACCTGGTTCAGCCGACAGTCACCCCGCTGGATGAGGTCCTTCAGGCGGCCCGGAGTGGCGACGACCACTTCGGCCCCGCCGCGCAGCGCGCCGGCCTGACGGTGGATCGGCATGCCGCCGACGACGGTGGCGATCCTCAGCTTCACCGCACGGGCGTAGGGCGTGAGGGCGGCGGTGACCTGCTGGGCGAGCTCACGGGTGGGTACGAGGACCAGCGCGAGCGGCTGACCCGGCTCGGCCTGCTGGCCGGCGGTACGGGCCAGCAGTGCGAGCCCGAAGGCCAGGGTCTTTCCGGAGCCGGTACGGCCGCGGCCCAGGACGTCCCGGCCCGCGAGGCCGTTGGGCAGCGTGGCCGCCTGGATCGGGAACGGGGTGGTCATGCCCTCACGGGTGAGCGTGGCGAGCAGCTGCGCCGGCATCGCCAGGTCGGCGAACGCCTCGACGGCGGGCAGCGCGGGGACCACGGTGACCGGCAGGGCGAACTCGCCCTGCGGTGCGGCGGGGCGGCGCCCGCCGTAGCCGCCGCCACCCGAGCGCTTGGGAGCGCCGGAGCGGCTGGGGGCGGAGGAGCCGAATCGGCTGCCGGAGCGGCTGCCGGACCCGGAGGAGCCGCCGTAGGAGCCGTAGGAGCTGCTGGATCCACCCGTACGGGAGGACGGAGATCGGTCATTCGTGCGGGTCGTGCGGTTCATGCAGAACCTTCCTCGATACGGCGCACATCGAGGAGTTCTCGGCAACGGAAATCTGGCCGCACGAGGATTCACAAGAATGAGCCGGAGCATAAAAAGATATGACGGAGTCGAATCGAACTGCGATCGATCGACCGGCCATGAAAGGATTATCACCCTATGTGTCGGCGAATTGTGCGCCGCATGCGGGTGGGGAGCCGAGGAGTGCATCCATCGGCCGAACGGTGGGGCGCTGGGACAGGTTTCCCCGCCGCGCCGCGCACGCGGGCCCAGACGGCCCGCAGATCCAAAAAACGCAACGAGCTGGGGCCCGCACCCCAAGGTGCGGGCCCCAGCTACGCGGTTACGCGTGAACGTCAGGCGGTGACGATGTTCTCAGCGGTCGGGCCCTTCTGGCCCTGCGCGATGTCAAAGCTGACCTTCTGGCCTTCCTGAAGCTCACGGAAGCCCTGCGAGGCGATGTTCGAGTAGTGGGCGAACACGTCAGGACCGCCACCCTCCTGCTCGATGAAGCCAAAGCCCTTTTCCGCGTTGAACCACTTCACGGTGCCATTTGCCATGTTTTTTTACTCCTTCGGGGCACAGCCCAGAGATCCGCACTGTGCGAACCTCAAGTCGCCGATGATTGCCCAGCCCGGAAAACGCCGGAAAAACAAGAACACTCGCCACTGCTCCTGCGAAGGAGCGGGCAGAGGTGCTCGAAATTTTGGGAACCACAACTGCAACTAAAACCACAGTAGCACGCCGGGGTCGGATCGGCGTGAAAACGAAATCCGCTCCTTGCACCCGTCGAAATTCTCACGCGGGCGTGTTCGTTTTTCCGTCACGGCGGGCCCGGATTTTCGGTGGTGGTCGGAGGCCGGCCCGGGATCCCGTACAGTGATGTTCACAACGACGCGGGGTGGAGCAGCTCGGTAGCTCGCTGGGCTCATAACCCAGAGGTCGCAGGTTCAAATCCTGTCCCCGCTACGAAGACTTCGGCCCCCTTGACGCCCAGGCGTCAAGGG
>NZ_JBHVYI010000133.1:0-17568 GCF_042880975.1 Streptomyces sp. NPDC058289 | reverse complement strand
GGCCGGGGCCGTGCCGGCCGACGCCGCTCCGGTCAGGGTGAGCGGAACGGTGGCGAGTAAGCCGATGAGGAGTGTCTTCCAGAGCTTCACGACCGGGACGTCCTTCCGTCAAGGATGGGCTCAGCCATCCGGCGAGTGACACGAGCTTGGGAGCTGCGTGCCGGCGACGTCCAACGTTTCGGGCTGGGCCGAAGGGTCGGCCCGCCGCTCAGGCCACGCAGTTCATCAGGGAGCCGACGGGGGCCGTGCGGTAGCGGGCCCAGTAGGTCTCGTCCCGGGTCTCGCACGCGGGCGGAGTCCGGGTCGGCTGCCAGGTGACGGTGGCGAAGCCCGCGTCGGCGGCGGCCTCCGCGAAGTCGGCGTGGGCCCACTCGCGGCATTCGAACGGCACCGGCGGGTCCGTCTCCAGCCGGGCCCGCAGCAGTGGGGCGTCCCCGCCGGGAGAGCGCTCGACGACGCTGATCCCGTACGGCGCCCAGTCCGCGTAGGGGAAGGCCCCCGGGTTCGGCACGATGGCCAGCAGCCGCCCGCCGGGGCGCAGGTTGGCGCGTACGGCGCGGAACATGGCGTGCAGGGCCGTGCGGTCGTGGGCCTGGTTGAACAGGTACACGGCGGTGGCCAGGTCGAACGGCCCCAGGGCCGGCATGCCGGCCGCCGCGTCCGCGACGACGTACTCGACGGCGTGCGCGAGGTCCGCGCCGGTCTCCCTGGCCCGGCGGATGCGCTCGGGGCAGCTGTCGACGCCCACCGTCCTGCGGGCCCCGCCGCTCGCCAGCAGCCGGGTGGTGCTGCCGTGTCCGCAGGCCATGTCGAGGGCGTCGAGGCCGCGGACGCCGCCGAGGGCGTCCAGGGCCGTGCGCAGGGTGAAGGCATCGGCGACCGAGAAGGCCGGCGGGGGCGTTGACGAGGTGTCGTACTGCTGTCGCATGTCCGCAAGCCTGCCCGCCCGCAGCCCCGGCCGACGGCCCCCACCCCGGAGCTCCCCCGGACGGGGGAGGCGTTCGGATCAGTCCGTACGGCTTACGGGGCTGCGCCCTCGTCCGCCGGGCGGACACGGTCCGCCGCCACGGACGACGCGCGGCCGCCCTGTCCGGGGCCAGCCTGTACCGCATGACGACAGCGAGCAGTCCCCTCCCCTCCTGCGCACCCACGCCTGAGCCTGCGCCGGCCTGGGCCCGCCGCGCCGCCCACGCCATCGCCCTGTGCGCCGTCCCGTCCGGCCTGTGGCGCATCGCCATGGCATCGGGTGTCTACGTGGGCTACGGCGACCAGGTGCTGCGCGAGGCCTTCGACATCCCGGGCTGGGGCATCGCCTACGTCGTCGGGCTCGCCGTCCTCGCCGAACTGGCCGCGTTGTTTCCGGTGCTGCTCGTCAGCGACCGGTGGCGGCCGCTGCGCCCCGCGGTCCTCGCCCCGCTGGCCTGGACGGCCTCGGGCGTCCTGGTCCTGGGGGCACTGTCGCAACTCGTGGTGCTCTTCACCGTCGAGAGCCATTCGTACCTGTCGAGCGGTACGCCGCAGACCGTGTGGGGCTTCGCCTTCGCCCCGCTACTGGCCATACCGGCCCTGATGACCGCGGTGACCTGGTCGTACGCGAAGCGGCACCGGGCAGGGTGACGGCTACGCGCCGGCGGTGTCATCTCCCTTCGGCAGCAGGCCGGTTGTGCGGGTCCCCCGGCCGTGGGGGGCGTACGGGGGTCAGGGCGACCAGGACCGGGCGGGTGGAAGCCGGCTCCGGGCCCGGGCCCCCGAGGAGGCCGCCGGGGCATGCCGCGCACGAGCGGGTGGCGGCCAGGCAGCCCCCGCAGTCCCGGCCGCCGATCTCCTCGCGGCGCAGTCGGCCCTTGCGGACCCAGTACGCGGCGAGGTCGGCCGCCTCGGCCCGGTCGATGCCCAGCCGGTCGGCGATCTGCGCGAGCCCTTCCCCGGGGGCGGCCTCCTCGAAGGCGCGCAGCAGGCGGCGCAGCATGCCGGGGCCGGGGCCTGGGCCGGTGCCGGGGCCGGTGGCACCACGGGTGCCGGTGGCGCCCCCGTCGGTCCCATCTGTCCCGTCGAGCCCGTTGATTCCGTTCACCACACCAGCCTCGCGATCTGGAAGACCCCGACGGCCAGCAGCCAGGCCGCGGTCAGTTGGATGCCGAAGCCGATGACGGTCAGCCGGGTGCCGATCTCGGCCCGCTGCGCGGCCAGGGTGGCGAAGCAGGGGGTGTAGGCGAGGATGAAGACCAGGAAGGCGAGCGCGGCCGCCCGCTGGTGCCCGCCGGAGGATTCCTCGAAGGTGGCGTGCAGGCTCGCGGTGAGCTTGGGGTCGCCGTCCTCCTCGGCCGAGTAGGTCTGGGCGAGGGTGGAGATCACGCCCTCCTTGGCGATGAGGCCGGTGCCCAGCGCCGCCGTGGCGTGCCAGTCGCCGAAGCCGGCCGGGGCCACGAGGGGCGCCGTGGCGCGGGTGACCGTACCGAACACGCTCTGTTCGACGTCGACCTTGCCGAAGCCTCCGTGGCCGGCCGCGGCAGGGATCGCCATGAGGAGCCAGACGCCGGCCGCGGTCGCAACGATGATGCCGCCGGCGGTGCGCAGGAAGGCTGCGAGCTTCTGCCAGACCTGGGCTCCGGTGACCCGCAGGGTGGGCAGCCTGTACGGAGGCAGCTCCAGGACGAGCGGTTCCTCCTTCATGTCCCGGAAGAGCAGGGGCCGCAGGATCAGGCCCATGCCGACGACCAGCAGCACGGAAGCGACGTAGAGGAAGAAGACGACGGTGCCGGAGTTCGAGCCGAAGAAGACGCCCGCGATCATCACGTAGACCGCGAGGCGGGCGGTGCAGCTCATGTACGGGATGAGCAGGCCGACGAGCATGCGGTGCGAGCGGCGGTTGAGGATCCGGGTGCCGGCGAGGGCGGGGACGTTGCAGCCGAAGCCGACGACGAGCGGCAGGAAGGCCCGGCCGGGCAGCCTCAGCGTGCGCATCAGGCGGTCGGCGACGAACGCGGCGCGGGCGAAGTAGCCGGAGTCCTCCAGCAGGGCCAGCAGCAGGAACATGATGATCATCAGCGGGACGAAGGTGAGCAGTTGGCCCACTCCGTTGATCAGGCCGTCGACCAGCAGTCCGGTCAGCCAGCCGGGCGCGCGGGCGGCTTCCAGGAGTCGGTCGGCGCCGCCGCTGACGGGGCCGGAGACGAAGTCGCCGAGGCCGTCCTGGAGCGGTTTGGCCAGGACGGTGGTGGCCTGGAAGACGCCCCACATCACGGCGAGGAAGAACGGGATGCCGAAGCCGCGGGACAGCAGGAGCCGGTCCACCCGGTCGGTGAGGGTGGGCCGGGCCCCGGCCGGGCGGGGCGCCGCGCGTTCGATGACGGCGTGCGCCCAGGCGTAGCGGGCCTCGGCGACGAGGAGTTCGGCATCGGTGTCGGTGTCGGTGTCGGTGTCGGTACCAGTGCCGGCATCGGCATCGGCATCGGTGGTGCCCTCCTCTGCGGCCGACGCGGCCGCGGCGAGCCGGTCCGCCGCCGCCCCGGCCCGCTCGGCCAGCTCCGCCGGGACCGCGGGAGGCTGCTCCCCGCAGAGCAGGCTCACGGCCAGCCACCGGGCGGGGTGCGGGGTGCGCCCGGAGGCCGCCGCGGCCAGCTCCGCCAGTTCGGCCGCCACGGGCGAGCCGGCTGCCCAGGCGAAGGTCCGCCCGGGGCGCGGGGCTGCCGCGTCCAGGGCCTCACCGACCGCGTCGGCGAGCAGGTCCAGCCCGGCCCCGGTGCGTCCTTCCACCCGTACGACGGGCAGCGCGAGCTCGCGGGCCAGCGCGTCGGGGGCGGGGGGCGCGCCGCGCCGGGCGGCCACGTCGTTCATGGTGAGCGCGACCACGACCGGAATGTCGGTGTCGAGGATCTGCGAGAGCAGGTACAGGTTGCGGGCCGGATTGGCCGCGTCGAGGGCGAAGACCACCGCGTCGGGCCGCTCCCCCGCCGGCGCGGTCAGCACGTCGCGCACCAGCGCCTCGTCCGGGGAGTCGGGCAGCAGGCTGTACGAACCGGGCAGGTCGGCGACGCGCAGCGGGCGGCCGCCGCCCGCGGTGCGCCAGTCGCCCTGGGCGACGGAGACGGTCTTGCCCGGCCAGTTGCCGACGCGCTGATGGGCGCCGGTGAGGGCGTTGAAGAGGGTCGACTTGCCGACGTTGGGATTGCCGACGAGGGCGACGAACGGCGTACCGGTCCGACGCTCCACCGTCGCGGTCGCCCCGGCCCCGGCCCCGGCCCCGGTGGCGTGACAGCTCATCCGGCGCACCTCAGCCGGCCGGCGGTACGGGTGTCCAGCGCGACCCGGGTGTCACCGAGCCCGACGAGCAGGCCTCCGGTCGCGCCCCGGGCGATCACGGTGACGTCCGCGCCCGGTACGAAGCCGAACTCCAGGAGCCGGCGCCGGCTCCCGCCGGCCTGACCGGGGTCGATCCCCGTGATGCGTACGGTCGTCCCTGGACGGCTGTCGTTGAGCGACGGCACCGGACCTCCTTGTTCGAATCCACTAAGGCAAACCTAAGCAGTCCGAGGAGTGTCGGTAGCGGGGCAAAGTCCCTGATCGACAGGGTCTTTCAGCCCACCGGTCCCACATGACCATCGGCCGATCGACCGAGCCGGGGGCGTCGAGGTGGGGGCGTCGAGGCGGGGCGAACACCGTTGCGGGGAGACCGGCCCGACCCGCCCGTACGCCCGTCCGGCCGTACGAGAGGATGCAGCTCAGCCCCTCGAGAAGAGAGCGAGCCCCACGGTGACCGAACCGGCCCCGGTGAACTTGATCGACCTGGGAGACGAGGACGGAACCCGCTGCGTCGTCCGCGTGACGGGCCGCCATCGGCCCGGGATCCTGACCGGCCATGACATTCTCCGAGCCGACGTCCTGGTCACCGCCGACTTCGTCGATGCCAGGCTCGAGCTCTTCCTGCTCCAGCAGGACCTCGACACCTGGCAACACGACCTGACCCGACTGGCGCCGGGCGCGGGCGCGACCATCGGCGGCGACCGCGGGCCGAGTCTCGACCTCACCGTGCACGGGGCCGGGACGGTGTCGCTGACGGTCCAGGACCCGGACCGCCTCAGCATCCTGCTGTGGATCGAACCGCAAGGATCCTGGGTCCAGGACCACCACCGCCGACTCCACCAGGTTCGGGAGACCTGGCCCAGCGAGGTCGTGGAGACGTCTCCCACGGCCTACGAATGGAGCCCCGGCCGCAAACGCTAGGGCGCGCCGCGAGCCCCGGGCGTCGGAGACCGACTGCCCCGGCGCTGCCGGTCAGCGGGAGCGGGCGTCGGCCGCGATCGGGTGGGTGGAGTGGCTTTGCAGGTCCGATCATCGGAGGTCATGTCGGAGGCGCCGCCGGAAAGGAGCGTCCGCGGGGTGTGCGGAAGCGCCGGCCCGAGGGCATTCTGGAGGGGTGACGGCGAGACCGGACACCGGCGGCCCCGTCACCGACGCGACGGCCCGGACACTCGCGCGGGCCGCTCTCGATGCCGCGGGGGCCGCCGGCGGGTACGCGGGCGGGGTCTACCTGCGCTCCGGCACGGAAGGGCTGCTGCTGATGGCGGCCGTGACCGGGATCCCGGGCCCGCTGTTCCGCCCCTGGTGGCGGATGCACGTGAACCGCCCGTACCCCGTCGCCGAGGCCTACCGGTCCGGGCAGTCCGTGCACCTGCCCGACGCGGAATCGGCGATGCGGCGCTTCCCCCAGCTGATGGCCGGGCTGCCGTTCCCGTTCGCCTCCCTCTACGAGCCCGTGACCCGCGGCCGCGAGCGCTACGGCGTCCTCGTGGTGCTGCGCCCCGCGACCCCCGGGGTCCCGGTCGGGCCCGGCGACCGGAAGCGGCTGCGCGCGGTGGCCACCCGGCTGGCCGGGGAGCTGGCCGCGCTGGCCGCGGGCGGGGCGACGGTGACCTGGGAGGGCGAACCGGTGTGCTTCCCAGGTCCGGGCCTGGCGGGCACCCCCGCGGACGGCACGGCAGGCAGCACGGCAGGCGGTGCAGCGGGCCGCACGGCAGGCGACCCCCGGGGCAGCCGCCAGGGCAGTCCCGGGGACGGCTCCGCCGAGGGCGGCGCCCGCGCCGCCGTGGACCGGCTGGACCTGGCCGTCCTGTCCGTGGACCGGCAGGGCGTGATCGGCTTCACCAACTCCCGCGCCCGCTCCGCCGCCACGACCCTGCTCGACCCCGACGGGGCGGAACTCTCCGGGCGGATGCTGTGGGAAGCCCTGCCCTGGCTCGGAAACCCCGCCTACGAGGACCACTTCCGGGCCGCGTTCCTCTCCCCCGCTCCCGTGCACTTCCAAGCCGTCCGCCGCGGACCCGAACCCTCCCCGCACTGGCTGTCGGTGGGTCTGCATCCCGGGATCGACGGGGTCACCGTCACCATCGCCGAGGCCGAACCACCCACGTACGCACCCGAGTCGCTGATGCGGCCCGGCGCTGGGTTCGGTTCCCCGGGCCTGGGTTCGCCCGCCGACCGGGCTTCGGCCCTGTACCGGCCGGTGGCGCTGGCCATCGCGCTGACCGAGGCGGTGACGGCCCGCCAGGTGTCGATGGTGGTCACCGACGAGCTGCTCCCGGCCTTCGGCGGACGGCAGTTGGCGATCTACCTGCTCGGAGAGGGCCATCTGCACCTGGCGTGGGAGACCGGTTTCCCCCAGGGCTTCCTCGACCGGTTCGACGGGGTCGCGCTGGACGTGCGGCTGCCCGGGGTGGAGACCCTCACCTCGGGCCGTCCGATGTTCTTCGAGTCGATGCAGCACCTGGCCGCCGCCTACCCGGGAATCGAGCTGGACGCCGATGTCGGCGCCCGCGCCTTCCTCCCCCTGATCGCCTCCGGCCGGCCCGTCGGCTCGTGCATCCTCGGCTTCGACGCCCCGCGCGGATTCAGCCCGGAGGAGCGTACGGTACTCACCGCCCTGGCCGGGCTGATCGCGCAGGCGCTGGAGCGGGCCCGGCGCTACGACAGCGAATCGGCGCTGGCACGCGGGCTCCAGGCGGCGCTGCTCCCGCACCGACTGCCGGTGCGCGAGAACGTGGTCACGGTGGCGCGGTACCTGCCCGGCACCGCCGGGATGGACGTCGGCGGCGACTGGTACGACGTCATCGAAGCGGGCGACGGGCGGCTCGCGCTGGTCATCGGCGACGTCCAGGGCCACGGGGTGGCTGCCGCGGCCACCATGGGGCAACTGCGCAGTGCCGTACGGGCCTTCACGCTCGGCGGCAATACGCCGGAACAGGTGATGCGCGGCACGAACGAGCTGCTCATCGACCTCGATCCGGGTCAGTTCGCCAGCTGCTGCTACGTCCTGCTCGACCCGGCGTCCGGCCTCGCCCTCGCCGTCCGGGCCGGGCATCCCCAGCCGCTGCTGCGACATCCGGGCGGCCGGACGGAGGTGCTGGACCTGGCGGGCGGGATGGTGCTCGGCATCGACGCCGAGGCCACGTATCCGGTGACCCGGCTGCGGATCGAGCCGGGGGCGGTGCTCGCGCTGTACACCGACGGCCTGGTGGAGATCCCGGGCACGGACATCGACATGGGAGTGGAGCGGCTGCGCGCCGCACTCGCGGACGCCGGTCCCGCTCCGCTGACCGAGACGGCGGACCGGCTGGTCGCCGAGGCGGGGCACTCCACCGACCGGCCGGACGACATCGCCCTGCTGCTGGCATCCCGCACGTCCGCCCCGGAGGTGGCCACCCCGGACCGGGCAGACGCGGACCGGGCAGACCCCGAGCAGCCGGACCCGGACCGGTCACACCCGAACCGGGCAGCCCCGGAGAGGGCCGCCCCCCACGAGGCCCGCGCCGCGGGGGACGACCCGCGCGCGGAGCCCCGTAGGACGACCTTCTAGGCCGTGTGCCGATGGATCTTGAGCGATGAATGATCATCGTTCATGGGGCGGGGAGAACTCACGGTCGAACAGTGGGCGTTGCTGGAGCCGTTGTTGCCGAAGGGGGCGAAGGCGGGGAGGCCGCCCGTCTGGCCTCGGCGGTAGTTGATCGACGGCATACGGTTCCGGGTCCGGACCGGTGTTCCGTGGCGGGACCTGCCCGCGGAGTACGGACCCTGGGTCCGGATCTACGATCTGTTCCGCCGGTGGCAGCGGGACGGCATCTGGCACCGGATCCTTACCCGACTCCAGTCCCTGGCCGACGCGAAGGGTGCGATCGTGTGGGACCTGAGCGTCGATTTCCACGGTGTGCCGCGCCCATCAGCATGCGGCCGGAGCCCGAAAACAGAGTGACCTGCAGAAGCAACCGCCAGGTGGAGTGGTCACCGAGCCAGGTGACCACGGGCTGGGACGCTCGCGCGGCGGGTTCACCACCAAGCTGCACCTGGCCGTCGAGCAAGGCCAAAAGCCCATGTCGATCGTGGTGACGGCAGGGCAGCGCGGAGCTCGCCGCAGTTCGAACCCGTGCCGGCAAAGATCCGCGTACCCCGCATCGGACCGGGCCGGCCGCGGGTCCGCCCCGACCGCGTTCGGGCCGACAAGGCGTACGCCTCCCGCAAGAACCGCGCCTACCTGCGCCGCCGGGGAATCCGCTGCACCATCCCGAACAAGGTCGACCAAACGCGCAACCGCAGAAGACTCGCCTCCCGCGGCGGCCGCCCACCGCATTTCGAACTGCCGACCACCGCGAGCGCCACGCGGTCGAGTGCGGGATCAACCGCCTCAAGAGGCACCGCGCCGTCGCCACGCGATACGACAAGCTCGCGGTCCGCTACGAGGCGACCGTGCTTGTCGCAGCTATCAACGAGTGGCTGTGACCCATGCCCATCGCCCTAGCCTCTGCCCCACCTTCCCCCTTAGGCTGCGTGATCCACATCGTTCGGGGGATCATGAACTTCACTCGATATCGCAAACCGTCGGCCTTCCTGCTGCTGGCAGTGGCAGTCATCTTCGGTATCGCGGCCGTAGTCGGATTCGAGGCAGGAGGCGAGGGCGAGCTGATCCTGCTGCTCCGCCTCCGCGAGTACGTCCTTCTGCTGGGATGGCTCGCCCTGGCCGCGCTCATCGGGGCGGTCCTCCTGGGACTGGCCGAGTCTTCGCTGCGCACGCCCTTGGCCATCGCGCTGCTCGTCATCGGCGTCCCCACGCTGCTCATCGGGGGCTTTGTCTCCGCGGTATTCGGTGGGGAGGACGAGGCGTTGAAGACTGAATCGGCCCCCGGCCGTGCCGACCGCCAACTGGTCGTGGTGTCACGAAGCGGCTCCCTTGACCCGGTTTGGTGCGTCTACGTCCACCAGGGGAAGCCACCGCGGGAACGCCGGTGGACTGTCGGCTGCTTCAACGGCGACTCCGAAGACAACGGACTCAGCGAGACCGTGTGGACGGCTCCCGACCGGATTCGCATGACCACCGAGGGAGGCGACCTCCACGAAGTGACCATCGCCCCACACGGTCGGCCCGACCGGGTCGTTTCCGTCGGCTAGCGACCTGAGTCGGAATGTTCTACACCTCGATCGGTGGTTGGACCCGCTCCTGGCCGAGGTGCGGCTCGTCCCACACTGCTGACCGCAGCACCAGAAGGCCGGACGAGTGGCCGAGGAATCTCCGACCTCGGTCACCAGAGCACTTCCGATACACGCCCGGGTAGAAGACTGCCGGACGTTGGTTACACATGGGCTCCGAGTAGACGGAGATCTGCCATGCCCCCTTCGCTGCAACAGCAGCAGGACCTTCAGGGAACCGCTCAGGCAGATCGCGCTGGTGCACCCCGGTCCGGCCCCGGTGCAGAATCCCGTTGATCACCCTCCGGTGATCACGCCGCCGCCCGCACCGGCCGTTGCTCACCGACAGGAACGGCCGCAACCGTTCCCACTCCGCGTCCGACAGATCACCGTGTCCTCCCCTCCGGGGCTCGGGGAGCTGCGAGGCCGACCCCGTGGATGACCGAACACGCGCGTAAGGCCGATCACGGGGTTGGCGTCGCAGTTCCCCGAGCCCCTGTTGTGGAGACCGTGCCGTAGGCCCGGAGGGTGTCAGCCGGGTCGCCGGGGCGGCCTCGCAGGGTGGCGTCCAGAAAGGCGAGGGTGGCCGCGGCGACGATGCGCGGGCTCTCGGTGCGGCCCAGGGTGCCCACGATCGAGGGCACCGGCGGCAGGTAGAGCGGGCCGTCCATGAAGCTGAGGTGCCCGGCGCCGGGGACGGTGAGCCGATAGCTCGTCGCGGTGTTGTGCTCGAGGGCCTCGGTGAGCCGGGGCAGGTAGCGCGGGTCGGTGCCGGCGGTGATCTCCTGGGTGAGCGCGAGCGCCGGCTGCTCGAGGGCGGGCGCGGTCGGGCCGTGGGGGTAGCCGTCCAGGTCGACGACGGCGTCGAACCGGCGGTCCTGCCGGGCCGCCTGCAGGGCGGCGGCTCCGCCCAGGGAGTGCCCGGCCGCCGCGGCGCGGCCGGTGTCCAGGCGTCCGGTCAGCGGGTCGGCGGTCTCACCGCGGTCCAGTCGCTCCAGCCGCGTGAGGACGAAGCCGAGGTCGGCGGCCCGGACGGCGGTCCAGCCGGCGGCCGGCTCCTCGTCCCTGTCGCGGTCCCCGGAGGAGGCGGTGGTGGCGCGGATCGTGACGCCGTCGGCGAGGACGACGACGGCGGAATCGTACGGGTGGTCGAGGGCGGCGACCAGGTAGCCGTGGCTGGCCAGCTCCTCCGCCCAGGCGGTGTTCTGGGACCGCACCCCGCCCGACCCCGGGGAGAAGAGGACGACCGGGAACCGCTCTCCCCCGCCGGCCACCGGGGCGTCGACGACCGCGCGGCTGCGGGCCCTCGGGACGCCGGCGACCAGGAAACCGGGCAGGCCGACCCCGTCGGCGAGGGCCTCGGAGACGGTCCGCGCCTCGCCCTCCGTGCGTCCCAGGTACTGGGCCCGAGGGACGCCCGCAGGGCTCTTCTGCGCCGGGTACCAGAGCTGGACCACGACCGTGCGCCGGTCGTCCGGATCGGCGGTGAAGCTCTCGGGGCGGAGCGGGTCGGTCCACTGCACCACCCGGGTACCGACCGCGAAGGCACCCGTCGGCTCGGGAAAGACGGGCACGGGGAAGGCCCAGGCGGCCACCGGGCCGGTGGCGATCAGGCCGGCGCAGGCCAGTGATCCCGGCAGGGCCAGCCACCAGCGGGCCCGCCACGCCGGTCGGCCGGCACCGCGCCGCAGCAGGGGCGGGAGGGCGAACGCCGAGGCGACGGCGGCGCCGGCCAGGACCGGCAGCATCTGCCAGCGGACCCCCACGATGCCCAGCACGATCGCCGACGGTAGGAGGACCGCCCCTGCCACGACGGTGACGGGCCGGCGGGCGGCTTGGGGGAGCCAGCGCGCCACCAGCAGCGCAACGGCGCCCAGCAGGACGAGGACTTCCGGAAGGGACAGGAAAAGCCCCGGGATGGTTTCGGTCACCCGGCCATGCTCGGCGCCGGGCCCGCGCCGCCGCATCGGCCCCGGGTCGCCGCCGACTGCGACCGGGGTGGCAACCGGGCACCCCGGACCGGCGGGCGGCCTGCGACCGCGGGAGGTGGCGGGTCTCCTCCTGTGGTCGTACCCCGGCACATGGCGCTACGACGCCGGGCTCATGTGCGGCGCGGACCCGCGGCCTAGGGCCTGTCGTCAAACTCCCTTCTGCCTCGCGGCGCCTGGCACGCGCTCGCGCCGCCCCGGGCGAAAGCCAAGTACGTCCGGTACGCAGGCTTCCGCCCGGCGCGCCGAGAGCACGCACCAGACGCCGCGAGGCCGCCCTTCGGGCGACGACGGGAGTTTGACGACAGGCCCTAGGCTGCGGCTGTACGCGGTGGCGACCCCGGCCGGGCCGCCACGACGACCGAGCGGCGGAGAGGTGTGACGGTGCGCCAACGGGACCGGGTACCGCCCCTGGTGTGGGACTCGGTACTGCCGGCGCTGCTCCTGCTCAACGTCGTGACCACGTACCCGGCCCGGGAGCTGCCGGTGGCGGCGGCGCTCACCGCCGCCCTGGCGCTGCCCCTGGTGTGGCGGCGCCGGGCCCCGCTCGCGGTGTTCGCCGCCGTGGTGGCCGCGGCCTTCGTCCAGTGGCTGGTGGACGTCCAACTGCCCGGGGACATCGCCCTGCTGGTGGCCCTGTACACGGCCGCCGCGCACACGGGCCGGCGCGGCACGCTGCTCGCCGCAGCCGTCGTGGAGGGCGGGGCCGTGCTGGCCTGCCTGCGCTGGACACAGGACGGCGCGTTCCTGACCCCGTTCGTCGCGCTCTCCGCGACGGTGGTAGCCGCCGCCGTCCTCGGGGTGAACGTGCGGACCGGCCGGGCCTACCTCGCCGCCGTGCAGGAGCGGGCCGAACGGCTGGCGCTGCACCAGGAGCAGCAGGCGCTGCTGGCCGTCGCCGAGGAGCGGGCCCGGATCACCCGCGAGATGCACGACATCGTCACCCACAACCTGTCCGTCATGGTCGCCCTCACCGACGCCGCCGTCTACGCGCAGCACAGCTCCCCGGACCGGGCCACCGCCGCGATGCTGCAGATCTCCGAGACGGGCCGGCAGGCCCTCACCGACATGCGGCGCTCGTTGGGCGTCCTGCGGTCCGACGAGCCGGACGCCGAGCGCCACCCGCTGCCCGGCATCGCCCAGCTGGAGGCGCTCGCCGACCAGATGGCCGCCGCCGGGCTGCCGACCGGCCTGGAGGTCCACGGCGGCCACGCCCATGTGCCGGCCACCGCACAACTCACCGTCTACCGCCTGGTGCAGGAAGCGTTGACCAACACCCTCAAGCACACCCCCGCCGGCACCCGCGCGACGGTCCTGGTCGAGTGCTCGGCCGGGAGCGTCGGTGTGGAGGTCACCGACAGCGGCCCCCGGCCGGCGCTTCCCGCCTCCGCACCGTCCGGCCACGGCATCCACGGCATGCGCGAGCGCGCAGCCGCCTACGGGGGGACGCTGCGGGCCGGACCGCTTCCGAGCGGCGGCTGGGGCGTCCGTACCCGACTCCTGCTCAACAGCAGCGGGACGGGCGCCGTATGACGATCCGCATCGTGATCGCCGACGACGAGGCGCTGCTCCGGATGGCCTTCGGCACGTTCCTGGAGGCCCAGCCCGACATGGCTCCGGTCGGCGAGGCCGCGGACGGCGCCCAGGCCGTCCGCCTCTCCCGGGAGCTGCGGCCCGACGTCGTACTGATGGACGTCCGGATGCCCGGGACGGACGGGATCGAGGCGACCCGGCAGGTCGTCGAGGCCTCCCCGGGGAGCAGGGTGCTGATCCTGACCACCTTCGACCTGGACGCGTACGCCTTCGCCGCGCTCGGCGCCGGGGCCTCGGGCTTCCTGCTGAAGAACACCCGGCCCGAGGAGTTGCTCACCGCGATCCGCAACGTCGCGGCGGGTGACGCGGTGCTCTCCCCGCGGATCACCCGGCGCCTGCTCGAGGACTTCCGTCCGCACCTGGCCGACGGGGGAACCGCCGTCCGCGACGCGCGGCTGGACCGGCTCAGCGCCCGGGAGCGCGAGGTGCTCGTCGAGGTCGGTCGCGGCCTGTCCAACACCGAGATCGCGGCCGCCCTGTACCTCGCGGAGGCGACCGTGAAGTCCCATCTGGGGCGGATCCTGCTCAAGCTGGAACTCCGCGACCGGATCCAGGCCGTGGTCTTCGCCCACGAGAACCGCCTGATCCCCCCGGCCTGACGCCGACTGAGGGCGGAGTTCGCGGAGTCGCTGCGCTGGTCGCCCTGGACCGGGAAGAACGAGCAGATCGAACGACGGTTGCCGGATCGGCCGGACAGCCCCTGGGGCGCGGGCTGCCCTTGCGTCGCCCGCGCCCTTCCTCCTGCCGCTACCTCTTGGCGTAGGCGCGGGCGTACGAGTCGCCCGCGATCAGGGCGTCGGCGACCATCTCCGGGGTCACCGGGAACGGCATGTTGTGCGTGGTCTCGCCCTCCGCGGTGGCCGCGCGCCCGATGGCGAGGAGCTCCTCGCGGTCCGGGTCGCCGAGGCCGATCTCGGCGAGGGTGGTGGGCAGGCCGACGGCGCGGCTGAAGCGCAGGTAGGTGTCCAGCTCGTCGGTCGGGGCGCCTTCCAGGACCAGCTGGGCGAGGGTGCCGATGTTGACCTTCTCGCCGTGCATCATGCCGTGCACCTTGTGCGAGACGGTCAGCCCGTTGTGGATGCCGTGCGCGGCGGCGAGGCCGCAGGACTCGAAACCGAGGCCGGAGAGGAGCGTGTTGGCCTCCGTGACCTTCTCCAGCGCCGGGGTGACCACGTGCGCCTCGGCGGCCAGCCGGGCCTGGGGGCCGTACTCCATCAGGGTCTCCCAGCACAGCCGGGCCAGCGCGAGGGAGGCCTCGGTGGCGAGACCGCCGGCCATGGCGACCCGGTTGGCGGCCACGCAGACCCTGGCCTCGTACCAGGTGGCGAGCGCGTCGCCCATGCCGGAGACGATGAAACGGCTCGGCGCACCCGCGACGAGCGCGGTGTCGACGAGCACCAGGTTGGGGTTGCGCTGGAAGAAGGAGTAGCGCTCGAAGGCGCCCGACTCGGTGTAGATCACGGCGAGCGCGCTGGTCGGCGCGTCGGTGGAGGCCACCGTGGGCGCGGACACGACGGCGATGTCGCCGAGCGCGTGGCCCACGGCCTTCGCCGTGTCGATGGCGGTGCCGCCGCCGATGCCGATGATGACGTCCGCGCCGGCGGCCTCGGCGGCCGCGGCGACCCGGTCGATCTCCTTCTGGGTGCAGAGCCCGCCGAAGACCTCCTTCGTCAGCTCGACCCCGGATCCGGAGAGGGAAGCGGTGACGGCCGTGTCCACGAAGCCCCAGACGCCCTTGTCCGCGAGGACCACGGCGTTCGTCCCGAGGCGGGCCGTGTGCTCGCCCAGGTCGTTCATCGCCCCGGCGCCCTGCACGTACTTCGGCGGACTGATCATCATGCGCGTACCGACGGTCTTCACGTGAATCCTCCTCATCGCGAATTCATTTCCCCTTGCTTATTCATCCCTATCACGAATTTCGGCCGCACCCGAGATATGCACGGCCCCCCTTGCGGACAGGCCTTTCCGCGCCCCGATCCGGGACCAAGGACCCGAGCTGTTCCGCAGGTTCGCCAGGGTAAAGTTCCAGCCAAGTGCCCCGGAAGCGGTGGCGGATCGGCGACGGTGCCGACTTAATACCGTCCCGCAATTCCTATTTCCGCTCCGGCCCGGCGTGACGAGTTACCCGTTCCGCGTTCCCCTTTCGAGGAAAGAGGCCCCCGTGAAGAAGCTCATCAATTCCCCCGAGAGTGTCGTCTCCGACGCACTGCGCGGAATGGCCGCCGCTCACCCGGGGCTCCGCGTCGAGGCGGAGAAGGGCATCGTCACGCGGGCCGCCGGAGCGGCCGGGGAGCCGGCCGGGAAGGTCGCGCTGCTGTCGGGCGGCGGCAGTGGGCACGAGCCCCTGCACGCCGGGTTCGTCGGGCGCGGCATGCTGGCGGCGGCCGTGGCCGGCCCGGTGTTCACCTCCCCGGTGCCGGACAACATCGCGGCCGCGACCTGCGCGGTCGACGCCGGTGCGGGCGTCCTGCACATCGTGAAGAACTACACGGGCGACATCCTCAACTTCACGATGGCGGCGGAGGACTGCGAGGACGAGGGCGTCAAGGTCGAGCAGGTCGTCGTGGACGACGACGTGGCCGTCGCCCGGACGGAGCACGGGCCCGGCCGACGCGGCACCGGCGCCACCCTGTTCGTGGAGAAGATCGCGGGCGCGCTCGCCGAAGAGGGCGCTCCGCTCGCCGAGGTGGCCGCGGTCGCCCGCAAGGTCAATGCGAACGCGCGCAGCTACGGCGTCGCCCTGACCTCCTGCACCACCCCCGCCAAGGGAAGCCCCAACTTCACCCTCGGTGAAGACGAGATCGAGCTGGGCATCGGCATCCACGGCGAGCCCGGCCGCGAACGCCGCACGATCATGACGGCCGCCGAGACCGCGGAGGCGATGCTCGACGCCATCCTCGACGACCTCCCGGAGGCGTCCGGCGCCCCCGTCATCCTCCTCGTCAACGGCCTGGGCGGGACCCCGCCCGTGGAGCTGTACATCATGCGCGCGGAGGTCGAGCGGGTGCTCGGCGAGCGCGGGGTCACCGTGGCCCGGTCCCTGGTCGGCAACTACGTCACCAGCCTGGACATGGCCGGCTGCACCCTCACCCTGTGCCGCGCCGACGAGGAGCTGCTGCGCCTGTGGGACGCGCCGGTGGACACCCCGTCCCTGCGCTGGGGCTGCTGACCCCGCCCGCTCTTCCCTCCCGACACCCTCCAGGAGCCCTTCCCCATGACCGCCACGCCCGCCACCCCGACGACGACCTCCACAAGCCCGGCCCCCGCGCTGGACGCCCCCATGGACACCGCCTACTTCCGCCGCTGGATCGCCGAGACCAACCGGCTCGTACGGCGGGACAGCGCGCGCCTCACCGAGCTGGACGCGGTCATCGGCGACGGGGACCACGGGGCCAATCTCGTACGGGGCTTCGGCGCCGTCGGCGCGGCCGTGGCCGAGCACCGGCCCGCCACCCCGGGGGCGCTGCTGACGCTGGCCGGCACCACCCTGACGAACACCGTGGGCGGCGCCTCCGGCCCGCTGTTCGGCACCGCGCTGCGCCGCACGGGCAAGGTGCTCGGCGACACCGGGGCACCGACCGTGGCGGAGCTGGGCGCCGCGCTCGGAGCCGGGCTCAAGTCGGTGCAGAAGCTGGGCGGCGCCGAGCTCGGTGACGCGACCCTGGTGGACGCCCTGGCACCCGCGGTGAGGGCGCTGGCCGAATCCGCCGAGGCGGACCGGCCGCTGCGCGAGGCCCTGGACGAGGCCGTACGGGCGGCCCGCGCGGGCGCCGACGCCACCGAGCCCCTCGAAGCCCGCAAGGGCCGGGCCAGTTACCTCGGCGAGCGCAGCATCGGCCACCAGGACGCCGGGGCCAACTCCGTGGCCCTGCTCATGGAGGCGCTGCGCGCCGCGGTGGACGCACCCGAGGCGGAACTCGCCCCCGAGGAGCCGGCCGTGACCGCGGAGCCGGTGGAGCGGCAGGCACCGAAGACCCGTACAGGCCGCGTCGGCATCGTGCTGGTCTCGCACAGCAAGGCGGTGGCGGAGTCCGTGGCCGCGCTGGCGGGCGCGCTGATCGGCTCGGTGGAGCCGGCTCCGCTGGCGGTGGCGGGCGGCACCCCCGACGGCGGGATCGGCACCAGCGCGGAGCTGATCACGGCGGCCGCCCGGTCGGTGGACGAGGGGCAGGGCGTGGCCGTGCTGTGTGACATGGGCAGCGCGGTGCTGACGGTGAACGCGCTGCTCGGCGAGGAGCCCTCGCAACTGCCCGAAGGCGCGCGGATCGTGGATGCGCCGTTCCTTGAGGGCGCCGTGGCCATCACGCTGACCTCGGCGATCGGCGGAGACCTCGACGCCGTCCTGGCCGCCGCCGAGGACGCGCGCGGCTACCGCAAGCGCTGACCCGGACACCGGACCCCTGACCTGGTGGGGGGGGCGGCCCCCGGGGGGGCGCCCCCCCCGGCTGCGGGGCCCCCGGAAAACAGCCCGGGGGGCAAAAGGCCGGGATTGCCCCCCACCTGGAAAGCCCCGGCGGCCGGGGGGTTGAGAGGG
>NZ_JBHVYI010000132.1:0-17701 GCF_042880975.1 Streptomyces sp. NPDC058289 | reverse complement strand
GCCCGGCTCGCTCCGCCCGTAGTGCCTGCACCCAGCCGTGCAGCGCCACCCCGAGCGGTACGCCGGCCGCCTCCACGTCAGCGAGGCCACGGTGAATACGCACGTCGTCCGCATCCTCGCCAGGCTCCGCCTCCGGGACCGCGCCCAGGCGGTGATCGCGGCCTACGAGACGGGGTTGGTCACCCCTCAGCCCGGGGGGCGACGAGGCCGAACTCGTAGGCGAGGATCACGAGGTGGACCCGGTCACGCGCGTCGAGTTTGGTGAAGAGTCGCGCGAGGTGGGCCTTGGCGGTGGCCACGCTGATGGTGAGCTCCCCGGCGATCTCCGCGTTGGACAGGCCGCGGCCGACCAGGGTCAGGACCTCGCGCTCCCGGTCCGTGATGCCGCCCGCGGCCGCCCGCCGGGCTCCCGGGGATCCGCCCCGCCGGGCGCCAGGGGAAGGATCGGGCCGCGCCGCGAACTCCTCGATGAGACGGCGCGTGACGCTCGGCGCGATGAGGGCGTCCCCGGCGGCGACGACGCGGACCCCGTCGAGGATGGACTCCAGGGGCATGTCCTTGACGAGGAAGCCGCTCGCGCCGGCGCGGAGCGCACCGTAGACGTACTCGTCGTCGTCGAAGGTGGTGAGGATCAGCACGCGGGTCGCCACGCCCGTCGGCGACGACTCCGCATCGATCCGGCGGGTGGCCTCGATCCCGTCCGTTCCGGGCATCCGGATGTCCATGATGGCGACGTCCGGCCGCAGGCGGGCCACCAGCTCCACGGCATCGGCGCCGTTCCCTGCCTCCCCGACCACCTCCAGGTCGGGGGTGTCGGCGATGAGGACGCGCAGGCCCGTACGGATCAGCGGCTGGTCGTCGATCAGCACCACCCGGATCACCGTGCCGCCTCCACCGGTATCGGCAGCACGGCCGCCACGCGGAAACCGCCGTCCGGGAGCGGTCCGGCGCTGAACTCGCCGTGCAGCAGGCCGACTCGCTCCCGCATGCCGACGATGCCGTACCCGGAGCCCCCGGCGCTGCCCCCGCGGCCGCGGTCGAGCACGTCGACGGCCAGCTCGCCGCGGCGGTAGTCGACCGTCACGGTGCACTCCCGGGTGCCGGAGTGCCGCACCACGTTGGTGACCGCCTCCTGGACGATGCGGAAGGCCGCGAGGTCGACGTCCGAGGGCAGTTCGCGCCGCTCCCCCCGCCGGCGGACGTCGACCCGGACACCGGCGGCCGCGCTGCGCCCGACCAGGTGGCCGAGGGCGGCGAGGCCGGGGACCGGATCCAGCGGCGCCGACTCCTCCTCGCCCTTGCGCAGGGCGCCGAGCATCCGCCGCAGGCCGGCGAGGGTCTCCCTGCCGGTGGCCTCGATGGCGTCGAGCGCCTTGCGCGTCTCGGCGGGCTGGGTGTCCATGACCCGGCTGCCCACGCCGGCCTGGATGGTGATGATGCCGATGTTGTGGGCGACCATGTCGTGCAGTTCGCGGGCGATCCGCAGCCGTTCGGCGGTGACCGCCTGCCGCGTGGCCTGGGCGCGCACCGTGTCGGCGTGCGCCCGGTCCTGACGGATCGTGTTGCCGGTCAGCCAGGCGATGACGACGGTCGACGCGAGCCCGGCGGGCGCCGAGGGGTTGAAGAAGTTTCCGCGGGCCAGCTGCCAGGCCGCATAGCCCGCCAGTGTGGCGACGCAGAGCAGGGCGGCGGGCACCGAGACCCGCCGCGGGCGGGTCGCGGCGGTGTAGCCCACGGCCGCGTCGGCCAGCAGGAACAGGACGAAGGTCGTCTCCCGCACCGCCATCCCGAGCGCGAACACGGAGCCCGCGAGCGCGACGGCCACGGCCGCCAGGGGCGCCCGGACCAGCAGCAGCGCGCCCAGGGTCGTGACGACGGCGGTGACCAGGAGCGGGGCGTCCTCGATGTTGCCGTGGTACGAGACCAGGTGGCGGAGCTCGTTGGGCCGTTGCAGCATGCGTACGAGGATGAGAGCCACCCAGAAGGCACCCACCCACACACCCGGTGGCACGCGCCTGAGGAGAGGTGGACGAGGGGAGGCGGTCATCGATCGATCGTACCCGCGCCCGCTCGCCGGGGCATTGGCCCACGGGCTTAGTCCCCCGGGCCACCGGCGGGGCTCCGCAGTGTGAACCACCGGCCGACGCGCGGTCCGTACCCGTACCGGCAGCGTGGACCCCGTGATCGAATCGACTCGGCTGACCAAGCGGTACGGCGACACCGTCGCCGTCGACGACCTGACCTTCACCGTGGAACCGGGCCGGGTGACGGGCTTCCTCGGCCCCAACGGCGCCGGCAAGTCCACCACCTTGCGGATGATCCTGGGCCTGAACACGCCGACCGGCGGGACCGTCACCGTGGACGGGGTTCCCTTCGCCCGGCGCCCGCGCGGACTGCGCCACGTCGGCGCGCTGTTGGACGCCCAGGACGTGCACGGCGGTCGGAGCGCGCGGGCCCATCTGTCCGCCCTGGCCCGCGGCAACCGCATCCCACCGTCCCGTGTGGACGCGGTCCTGCGGGAAGTCGGGCTGACGAAGGCGGCGGGCCGCCGGATCGGCGGGTTCTCCCTCGGGATGAAGCAGCGCCTCGGCATCGCGGGCGCCCTGCTCGGTGATCCGCCGGTGCTGCTGTTCGACGAGCCCCTGAACGGCCTGGATCCCGAGGGCGTGTTGTGGGTGCGCGGGCTGTTCCGGCGGCTGGCGTCCGAGGGCCGCACCGTCCTGGTCTCCAGCCACATGATGGCCGAGATGGAGCACACCGCCGACCGGATCATCGTCATCGGCCGGGGCCGTCTGATCGCCGACGCGAGCCTGGCGGAGTTCTCGGCACGGCACGCCTCCCGGAGCGTGACGGTCAACACCCCCGACCCGGCGGCCCTGGAGGCCGTACTGGTCGCCGAGGGCGCGGCGGTGCGGCGGGAAGGCGGACCGGCCGTCAGCGTCACCGGCCTGACCGCGGCCCGGATCGGCGAACTCGCCCACCGGCACCGCATCGTGCTGCACGAACTGGCCACCCGCTCTTCGTCCTTGGAGTCGGCATTCATGTCCCTCACCGCCGACAGCGTCGAATACCTCGCAGGAGAACCCCGATGAGCACACCGGCTCCGTCCACCACACGGCAGTTCGAGCAGGCGGCCGGGCCTGCGGCGGCCGGCTTCACTGACCTGCTCGCCGCCGAGTGGATCAAGATGCGTTCGCTCAGGTCGACTTACTGGGTGCTCGTCCTCAGCGCCGTCGTCGCGATCGCGATCAACGTGAACGCAGTCCACTCCGACCTGCCGTACATCGACCAGCCGCATCCCCTGCTTCCCGGCGAACCTCCTTACCTGTACGACCCGTTGTTCCACGGCCTGAACGGCATCGCGGCCTCCGTCATGGCCTTGGCTGCGGCCTCCTTCGGGGCCATCACCGTCTTCGGCGAGTACGCGACCGGAATGATCCGCACCACGTTCGCCGCCGTCCCCGACCGGGGTGCGGTGATCACGGCCAAGGTGGCCCTGGTCGCGGCGGTCACGCTCCTGCTCGGCGCCGTCGTTTCCGTGGCCTCGTTCTTCACCATCAACGCGATGCTGGCCTCGCGCCACGTCGGGCTCTCGATCCACGACCCGGGCTGCCTGCGGGCCGTCACGGCCTACGCGCTGGTCGTCCCGGTGTGCGCCCTGATCGGCATGGCGTTCGGGGCCGTCCTGCGCCACGCCACGGCGTCGATCGTCGCGGTCGTGGGCATGCTCTTCATCCTGCCCCTGCTCTTCGGTGGCGACCGGTACCGCGCCCTGAAGGAGATCGGCAACCACCTGCCGCTCGCCGCCCAGGCCCGACTGACCCTCAACCCGGACTCCTACACCACCCTGGGTGCCCACCCGGGCACCGTCATCGGCTCCTGGATCGCCCTCGGAGCCTGGGCGCTCGCCTCGGTGATCGTCGCCGCGACGGCCGTCCGACGCCGGGACGTCTGAGGCCTACGGTTCGGCTCCGCCGGGGTGCTAGCGGGTGGCGAGGCGTTCCAGGAGGGTGGCGCTTCGGGCCAGTACCGTCCGTTCCTCATCGGTGAGTTCGGCCTCGATGGCCTGGGCGAGCCAGCCGGCCCGGCGGCCGCGCTCCGCTTCGAGTGCGGCCCGGCCCGCGTCCGACAGTTCGACCAGGGACTTGCGGCCGTCCGTGGGGTGCGCGCGGCGCGTGATCAGGTTCTGCTCCATGAGGAGTCCCACCGCCCGGGCCATCGACTGCGGGCGTACGCGCTGGTCGGCGGCGAGGTCGCTGGTGGTCATGGCGCCGTCGCGGTCCAGCGCGCCGAGCACGGCGACCTGGCCCAGCGGGATGCGGTCCTCGTGTTTGACGCGCCGGGTGAGCTTGCCCATTGCGGTGCGCAGTTCTGCGGCAATGGCGGCGGCTTCCGAGGTGGGCATGAGGCACCATACCCCGCTGGTCAGCCTTGGTGCGCGCGTGACCAGTACAGCAATGCTGTTCAGCAAAACTGAACAGCATTGCTGTAGGGTTTGGCCTTGTCGGGCTCAGCGCCAGCGCTGTCGCAGCCGGGGCCACGGCACGCGCAACGGGGAGGAACCACCCATGTCCACACAGGCAGTCGGATCCACCGAAAGCACCGACGCCACCATCGAGACCGTCACCGCCCGCCGGATCATCGACAGCCGGGGCAACCCGACGGTCGAGGTCGACGTCGTCCTGGCGGACGGGTCCCTGGGGCGGGCGGCCGTCCCCTCGGGCGCTTCCACCGGCGCCCGGGAGGCCGTGGAGCTGCGCGACGGGGACTCGACGCGCTGGCACGGCAAGGGCGTCGACCAGGCGGTGGCCCACGCCAACGGGGAGATCGCGGCGTCCGTGCGCGGCCGGGACGCGGCGGACCAGGCCGGCCTCGACGCCGCCCTGATCGCCCTCGACGGGACCGCCACGAAGTCGCGGCTCGGCGCCAACGCGATCCTCGGCGTCTCCCTCGCCGCCGCCAAGGCCGCCGCGGCGGCCCACCGCCAGCCCCTGTACCGCTACCTCGGCGGCGCCGACGCCCACCTCCTGCCGCTGCCGATGATGAACATCGTGAACGGCGGAGCCCACGCCGACAATCCGCTGGACTTCCAGGAGTTCATGATCGCGCCCGTGGGTGCGGACACCTTCGCCGAAGCCGTCCGCATGGGCAGCGAGGTCTTCCACACCCTGCGCCGCGACCTCCTGGCCGCCGGCCACTCCACCGGCGTCGGCGACGAGGGCGGCTTCGCGCCCGCACTGCGTACCGCCGAGGAAGCGCTCGACTTCGTGATGGCCGCCATCGAGCGCACCGGCTACCGCCCCGGCACCGACATCGGCCTGATCATGGACCCGGCGTCCTCCGAGTTCTTCCGCGACGGGGTCTACGACTACGCGGGCGAGGGAGTGCGCCGCACCCCCTCGGAGAACGTCGACTACCTGGTCAAGCTCATCGACTCCTACCCCATCCTCTCCATCGAGGACCCGATGGCGGAGAACGACTGGGACGGCTGGCGCGAGCTGACCGCCCGCGTCGGCGACCGCTGCCAGCTCACCGGTGACGACCTGTTCTGCACCAGCGAGGCGCTGCTGCACGAGGGCATCCGCACCGGCGCCGGCAACTCGATCCTGATCAAGGTCAACCAGATCGGCACCCTGACCGAAGCCCTGGCCGCCGTCGCCACGGCCCACCAGGCGGGCTGGACGGCCGTCATGTCGCACCGCTCGGGCGAGACGGAGGACACCACCATCGCGGATCTGGCGGTGGCGTCCGGCTGCGGTCAGATCAAGACCGGCTCGCTCTCCCGCTCCGACCGGACGGCCAAGTACACCGAGGTTTTCGTTATCGATTTGATGATGGTCTCGGGGGCCCTCTTCGGGGGCGGCTCCGCTTTGCTCCGGGCTTTTCGGTCTGGGCCCCCCACCTTTTTGTGGGGGGCCCTCGGGGGGGCTCAGCGGCTCAGTGGGCGTGCCCGTCGGCGTGCGAGGGGGCCGCGGGAGCGGGTTTCGCGGTGGGCGCTGCCCCGGGGGCGGGAGCTCCCGGGCCCGCCGGGGCAGTGACGGCGGGGGCGTGGTCGTCGGCCGCGGGCTCTTCGGCGGCGCCGTGGCTGTGGCCGCCTCCGGACGCGCCCTCCAGGAAGGCGGCGACTTCCCGCAGGCCGAGGAAGGCGAGGACCGCGGTGACGAGTACCGCCAGGCCGACGACGCCGAAGATCCGGCGCGCCGGGGTGTCCGCGTCCTTGATCACGTAGGCGACGAAGGAGACGACGAGTCCGGCGTCGGAACGGGGCAACATGTATCCGGCATTTCGCCGCCCGCTCGCGCGGCTCCCGTGGTTGCATCCTCATCGGAGGGTGCGTTGACCGGGACCTGGAGGAGGCTGGATGTCCGGCTCGGCTGACGACCCGGGGCGCAGGCGCGGCTCGGCGTTCCACCGCCCCAGGCGCGCGATGCGCAGGGATCTGGCCCAGCTCGTCTGCGCGGTCGCCGGGCTGGCCCTGGGGGTGCTGGTCCCCAGGCTCTCGCTGGGGCCTCAGGTGGACGCCGGACCCGTGGTGACGCTCCTGTTCACCCTCGGATTCGGTGTCATCAGCCTGGTGAGCATCATCTATTCGATGCTGTTCCTGGTCATCCAGTTCTCCGCCAGCACGTTCACCCCGCGCCTCGGCCTCTTCCGGGACGACCCGATCGTGTGGCGCACGTTCGCCTTCACCGTCGGCGTGTTCGTCTTCAGCATCACCTCGGGGCTGGCCGTCGGCGCCCGCAGGACGACCGTCTCGACCCTCGTTCCCGGCATCGCCATGGTGCTCACCCTGATCGCGCTCGCCCTCATGCGGTCGCTGCAGACGGGAGCGTTCCAATCGATCCAGCTCGGCCATTCCCTGACCGCGATCGGCACGCGGGCGCACCGGCTGTTCGACGACCTGTACGTACGGCCGTACGCCCCGAACACGGCAACCGGCCCGGACGCGGTCACGGCCCCGCCACCCCCGGCGGCCGGGACCACCGCCGTCCTGTGGTCCGGACCGGCGGTGGTGATCCAGCAGATCGACGTACGCACCCTGGTCGGCGCGGCAAGGGAGCGCGACTGCTCCGTCGCCTTCCTCGTCTCCCCGGGAACGACCGTGTCACGGGGCATGAAGCTGGCCGAGGTGACCGGCGGAGATGTGCCCGAGGCGGTTCTGTGCGGCGCTCTGGAGACCGGAGTCGAGCGCACCTTCGCCCAGGACCCCGACCTGCCCTTCAGGCTCCTCGCCGACATCGCTCTGCGCGCGCTCTCCCCGGCCGTGAACGACCCGGCCACGGCGGTGGAGAGCCTGGACCGCATCGAAGACCTGCTGACCCGCCTCGCCGACCGCGAGCTGAGCATCGGTCACTTCGCCGACGGGACCGGCCGGTTGCGGGTGACGGTCCCCGTGCCCGACTGGGATCGGTACCTGCGGACGGCCGTCGACGACCTCCTCTACGCCGCGGCCGGCTCCCCGATGGCGCTCCGCAGAATGCGCGACCTGCTGGGCAGGCTGGCGGAGCGGGCCCCGGAGAGCCGGCGCGGTCGCGTACGGGACCGGCTTCAGTGGGTCGACCGGGCCGGGCGCGAGAGGTACCCGCTCACCTGGCCGAGCGGGGCCTCACCCGGAGGTACGAGCCCCACCCCCCGTCGCGCGTGAAGAAGACCACCGCCGCCCCGCCGAGCACGGGCAGCGGCGCGAGCGCGACGAGCGAGCCCAAGACCGGCACGAGGCCCATGAGGACCAGGAGGGAGCCCGCCTCCGCCGTGTCCGTGCACTGAGCCGTGTCCGTGCACTGACGTGGGCCGTCCGGCGCACGGGCGTCCCGTGTGCCGGACGGCCTACGGGGATCAGGCGCGGGGCGAGAGGTCCGAACGCACCCGCCGGGCCGCTTCGACGAGGTGCTCCAGCGAGGCCCTCGTCTCGTTCCAGCCGCGGGTCTTCAGGCCGCAGTCGGGATTGGCCCAGAGGCGTTCGGCGGGGATCGCCGCGAGTCCCTTGCGCAGCAGGGCCGCCGCTTCACCGGCCGAGGGGACGCGGGGAGAGTGGATGTCCCAGACTCCGGGGCCGACCTCGCGCGGGTAGCCCGCGCCGGCGAGCTCGTCGGCGACCTGCATGTGGGAGCGGGCCGCCTCCAGGCTGATGACGTCGGCGTCGAGCTGCTCGATGGCCTCGACGATGTCCCCGAACTCCGCGTAGCACATGTGGGTGTGGATCTGGGTGTCCGGTCGGACGCCGCTGGTGGTGAGGCGGAAGGATTCCGTGGCCCACGCCAGGTAGTCGGCGTGGTCGGCGGCGCGCAGCGGCAGGGTTTCGCGCAGGGCGGGCTCGTCGACCTGGATGACCGACGTACCGGCCGCTTCCAGGTCGTCGACCTCGTCGCGCAGCGCGAGTCCGACCTGCCGCGCGGTCTCGCCGAGGGGCTGGTCGTCGCGTACGAAGGACCAGGCGAGCATGGTGACCGGGCCGGTGAGCATGCCCTTGACCGGCTTGGCCGTCTGCGCCTGGGCGTACGTGGTCCAGCGGACGGTCATCGGGTCGGGACGGGAGACGTCCCCGGCGAGGACCGGCGGGCGGACGTAGCGGGTGCCGTAGGACTGGACCCAGCCGTGCTGCGTGGCGAGGTATCCGGTGAGCTGCTCGGCGAAGTACTGGACCATGTCGCCCCGTTCGGGCTCGCCGTGCACGAGCACGTCGAGGCCCGTCTTCTCCTGGAAGGAGACGACCTCCCGGATCTCGGCCCGGATGCGCTCCTCGTAGGCCGCCGTGTCGATGCGTCCGGCGCGCAGGTCGGCGCGGGCGGTGCGCAGGTCCGTGGTCTGCGGGAAGGAGCCGATGGTGGTGGTGGGGAGCAGCGGCAGGCCGAGGTGGGCGCGCTGGGCGGCGGCCCGTTCGGCGTAGGGCTGGGCGCGGTGGCCGTCGGCCTCGGTGATCGCTGCGGTGCGGGCGCGGACGGCCGGATCGCGGGTGATCCGGGAGGCGGTACGGGAGGCCAGGTCGGCCCGGTTCGCGGCGAGTTCGGCCGCGATCGCGTCGGTGCCCCGGGCCAGTCCGCGGGCCAGCGTGCTGATCTCGGCGGTCTTCTGGCGGGCGAAGGCGAGCCAGCGCCGGACCTGCGGATCGGTGTCCCGCTCGGCGTCGGCGTCGAGCGGGACGTGCAGCAGGGAGCAGGACGCGGCCACGTCGACCCGGCCGGCGAGGCCGAGCAGGGTGCCGAGGGTGGTCAGCGACTTCTGGTGGTCGTTGATCCAGATGTTGCGGCCGTTGACCACGCCCGCGACCAGGCGCTTGCCGGGGATGCCGCCGACGGCGGCCAGGTCGTCGAGGTTGGCTGCGGCCCGGTCGGTGAAGTCGAGGGCGAGTCCCTCCACGGGCGCCTTCGCCAGGACGGGCAGGGCGTCGCCGAGCCGGTCGAAGTAGGAGGCGACGAGCAGTTTGGGACGCTCGGTGAGGCCGCCGAGCTCGCGGTAGGCGCGGGCCGCCGCGTTCAGCTCGGCCGGGGTGCGGTCCTGGACCAGGGCCGGTTCGTCGAGCTGGACCCATGCGGCGCCCGCCGCGCGCAGGTCTGCGAGGACCCGGGCGTAGACGGGGAGCAGACGGTCGAGCAGGGTGAGCGGCTCGAAGCCGGCGGCCACGCCGGGTGCGGGCTTGGCGAGGAGGAGGTAGGTCACCGGTCCGACCAGGACCGGTCGGGCCGTGTGTCCGAGGTCCAGGGCCTCCTTCAACTCCGCCACCTGACGGGCGGGTTCGGCGGTGAAGACGGTGTCGGGCCCGAGTTCGGGGACCAGGTAGTGGTAGTTGGTGTCGAACCACTTGGTCATCTCCAGCGGGGCCACGTCCTGGGTGCCGCGCGCCATCGCGAAGTAGCCGTCCAGGGCGTCCGCCGCGACGGCGGACCGGTGGCGGTCGGGGATCGCGCCGACCATGACCGTGGTGTCCAAGACGTGGTCGTAGTACGAGAAGTCGCCGGTCGGAACCTCGGTGATGCCGGCCCCGGCGAGCTGGGCCCAGTTGGTCCGGCGCAGGTCGCGGGCCGTGGCGCGGAGGGCATCGGCGGTGACGCGGCCCTTCCAGTAGCCCTCGATCGCCTTCTTCAGTTCCCGGTTCTGTCCCTGGCGGGGGTAGCCGTACACGGTGGCCCGTACGGGCGCGGCTGCGGACTCGGTGGTCACGGAACTCTCCTTCGCGAGCGTGTCTCCATGAACCCGGTGACGGGTCGCGGAGGCGAAGGGTGCCGGAACGGGCGGACCGCCGGGGTCGCGTACGGCTGGGGTACGCGACGGGAGGACCCGCCTGAGGTGCACGCCGACCCGCCCACGAGGTCACCGGGAAACCGTGCGCGGTCGATCGCGCACGGGCAACGGGCAGGTCTTCGGACTCGCGGGCTCGCCTGCCGGTTTCCCGGCGGGCACCTAATGGCCGTCGCTTCCCAGGACCGGTTCCGGTCCCAGTGCGTATGACGGCGGTCGTTCCCGCTCACCGCTGCGGGGCAGTCCCGGATTCCCACCGGGTTCCCTCTTACGACGCATCCCGCCTGGCGGACGGGGGCGAACCAGCTGCGAGGCCCACAGTAGGGCGGGCGGCCGGGGAACGGGCACGACTTCCCCCGTGTCGGACGGTGACATGGGACACGACGGGCCTCGGGCGGTGCTCCCCGGCTGCCGGGCTACTTCTCCCGCTCGTGGTACGTCTTGCGGGACGGCGGTGTCCACGTCGTCCGCGGCGACGGCCCGCTCCCCCTGCGCGCACAGCTCTTCGAGCGCGGCGACGGCCTCGGGGCCGGCGTGGGCGGCGGCCAGCCGGGCGGCTTCGGCCTCCAGGAGCGTACGGACCGTGAGGAGCCGGTCCGCCTCCTCCTCGGTCGGCTCGTGCACGAACGCCCCCTGGGCGGGCCGCAGATCGACCCACCCCTCGGTGCTCAGGCGCTGCAGCGCCTCGCGCACCGGCTGCCGGGACACCCCGAGATGTCCGGCGAGTTCGCTCTCGACGAGGTGCTGCCCCGGCTGGAGGGCGCGGGTGGTGATGAGCTCCAACAGGGCCCCGTAGACGCGGTCACGCAGCGGGCCGGGCCGTTCCTCGTGGCGCGGCGCGTTCATGGGCGGGGAACTCCTGGTCCGCGCGGTGACCCAGGGCCCGGCGGACGAGCGCCTGCCGGGCAACTTCCTCTCACCGTCTGGAAGTTCCCCACTCCCGAGGGGGCACAGCAGGCGGAGTCCGCCCTGCTCGCCCTGCAGAAGGAACAGCTGATACAGGTGCACGACGCCGCGGTCGTCACCTGGCGCGAAGATGCCAAGAAGCCGAAGACCCAGCAGCTGAACAGCCTCACGGGAGCCGGCGCGCTCTCCGGCACCTTCTGGGGCATGCTCTTCGGGCTCCTGTTCTTCGTGCCGCTGCTCGGCGCCGCCGTGGGTGCGGCGGCCGGGGCCATCGGCGGATCGCTGTCCGACGTCGGCATCGACGACCAGTTCATCGACGAGGTGAAGTCCGAGGTGAAGCCCGGGACTTCCGCACTGTTCCTGCTCTCCTCCGACGCCGTGGTCGAGCGGGTACGCGGCTCCTTCCCCGGCGGGCAGGCGCAGCTGATCCGTTCCAACCTCTCCGGCACGCAGGAGCAGCAGCTCCGCGAGGTCTTCGCGGCCTGAGAACCCGTTGCCCGAACCGGAAGGGGCCCGAGCAGTGAGCATTCCGCGGGCGGCAGGACCGGAGGACAAGACCGCGGCGGGCTTCGGGCCCCCTGGCTGCGTCGCTCCTTCGCCGTCCAGGTCGACTACAAGGACGCCTCCGGCAATGCGCTGGACACGGTCGTCGTCACCATCTCCGGCGTGCCTGCCGGCCAGCCCGAGGACGCGACCGCGCGCAGCACCCACAAGCTCTCGGGCGAGGTGCACGCCACCCTCGGCACCGCACTCAGGTACTGACCCGCTCGCCGCACGGACCCGGATTGGGCCCCTGAGCCGCTGTTGGCTCGCGACCGCCGAGGAGCAGGCCCAGACCCTGGCCGTACCGCACGAGATCCGCGACGAACTGCGCGATTTCAACCGGGACATGGACCGCCTGAACGCCCTGACCGAGGATCAGGTCAATTTGACGCGGAGCCAGGTGGATCTTGGCGGTCAGCCCGCCGCACGAGCGCCCGGGCCCGGCGCGGGCAGCGGCGGGAGGGCCGGTGCGGAGAGCCAGGCCGTGAACAGGTCCTCCAGCGGTCCCGTCGCGAAGCGCGCCGCGTGCGCGGTGAACCCGGCCGTGGTGACCACGCCGTGGCGGTTCACGGTGGCCCACTCCCGCAGCATGCGGAAGAACGGGCCGTCCCCCAGCGCGCAGCGGATCGCGTGCACGGCCAGGCCGCCGCGCTGGTAGAGGCGGTCGTCGAACATCAGCTTGCGTCCCGGGTCGGCCAGCAGGAGGTCCTGCGGCTGTCCGGACAGCAACCGGTGTGCGGCGGCCGCCAGTTCGTGCGCGGTGCGGCCGCCGGAGCGCTCCGACCAGAGCCATTCCGCATACTTCGCGAAGCCCTCGTTGAGCCAGATGTGCCGCCAGTCGGCGATGGTCACGCTGTTGCCGAACCACTGGTGCGCGAGCTCGTGGGCGATGAGCCGCTCGGAGCCCCGTACGCCGTCCACGTGGTTGGCGCCGAACAGGGAGAGCCCCTGCGCCTCCACCGGCACGTCCAGCTCCTCGTCGGCGACGACGACGGCGTACTCGCCGAAGGGATAGGGGCCGAACAACTCCTCGAACAGCTGCATCATGGCGGGCTGCCGCGCGAAGTCGCGGGAGAACCGGGGCAGCAGGTGCGCCGGTACGTGGGCGCTCTGCGGGACCCCGCCGAGCCCGGGGTCGCCGAGCAGCACCGTCTGGTACATGCCGATGGACAGGCCGACCAGGTAGGTGGAGGTCGGCGCCGGCTGCTCGTACACCCAGGTGGTCGTGGAGGCACGGGTCGTCCGCGTGAGCAGCCGGCCGCCGGCGACGACGGTGTAGGCGGAGGGCGTGTTGACGGAGATCTGGTACGAGGCCTTGTCCGCGGGCCGGTCGTTGCACGGGTACCAGGACGGCGCGCCGACCGGCTGGCTGGCCACCAGCGCGCCGTCGGTCAGTTCCTCCCAGCCGAGCCCGCCCCAGGGGCTGCGCACCGGTGTGGGGTTGCCCGCCCAGTGCACCTCCACGGTGAAGGCGGCGCCGGCGGGCAGCGGCTTGGGCGGCCGGATGCGGAGCTTGCCTCCGCGGTGGCTGTAGTGCGGAGCCCGGCCGTTCACCAGGACCCGGCCTATTTTGAACTCGGCCAGGTTGAGGTGGAACTCCGTGAGCGGCGCCCGCCCGGCGATCGCGCTGAGCCGGGCCGTCCCGGCGAGCCGGTTGGGGCCGGGACGGTACTCCAGAGCGAGTTCGTACCGGTGCACGCGGTAACGGTGGTCGCCGTTGGCCGGAAAGTACGGGTCCGATGCCGCTGTCTTCTGGCCGTTCACTGCCGCTTCCGCTCCCTGCGTTGTGCTCGTACGACGTGCTGGTGGTGCCGGGCCCGTCCTGTCGGACCCGCCCGTCAGGACCGCCACGCCTCGATCGGGTTGCCCAGCCAGCGGGTGTCGGCGGGAACGGATTCCCCGGCCATCACGAGGGAGGCGGGACCCAGTGTGCTGCGGGCCCCGACCGTGCTCCCGGGCAGGACGATTCCACCCGGGCCCAGGGTGGCGCCCTCACGCAGGACCACAGTATCCGTCCTCAAGATCCGGTCGTGGAAGAGGTGTGTCTGCAACACGCAGCCACGGTTCACGCTGACCGCGTCGCCGAGGACGACCAGGTCGGTCTCGGGCAGCCAGTAGCTCTCGCACCACACGCCCCGGCCGATCCGGGCACCGAGTCCGCGCAGCCACAGGGACAGCACGGGCGTACCGGGCACCGAGCCGACGAGCCAGGGCACGGCCAGGACCTCGACGAAGGTGTCGGCCAGTTCGTTGCGCCACACGAAGCCGCTCCAGAGCGGGTGCTCGCCCACCCGGTGGCGGCCCACCAGCAGCCACTTCGCGGCCGCCGCGACCACGCACGCGGCCAGCCCGGCGCCGAGCAGGACCGCCCCGGACGACAATGCGGTCACCCACACGCCCGGCCCGTCCGCCCCGGCCGGCGCGCAGAACGCGGCCACGGTCAGGACGCCGAGCGCGGCCGAGCAGAACACCGGGACGAGCCGGCACAGCTCGACCAGTCCGCGCGCCCACAGCAGCCGGGCGGGCGGATCGTACGTCCGGCTCTGGTCGGCGTCGGCGGCGGAGCGCGGCAGCCGTACCGGCGGCAGGCCGAGGTAGGAGCTGCCCTTCTTGGCCTTCTTCGGGGTGGCGGACAGCACGCCTACCAGCCCGTCGTCCGGCACGGAGCGGCCCGGCGCGGTCATTCCGGAGTTGCCGAGGAAGGCCCGGCGGCCGATCTCGGAGTGGCCGATCCGCAGCCAGCCGCCGCCCAGCTCGTAGGGGGCGGTCAGGGTGTCGTCGGCGAGGAACGCGCCCTCGCCGACGGTGGTGAGGCTCGGCAGTGCGAGCACCGTGGACACCTCGGCGCCCCGGCCGATCTTCATGCCGAGGAGCCGCAGCCACACCGGTGTGATCAGTCCGGCGTACAGGGGGAAGAGGGTTTCCCGGGAGAGGTCCATCAGCTGGGTGACCGTCCAGGCCTGCCAGCCGATCCTGCTGTGCGTCGGATGGGTTCCGGTGCGCAGCCCGAGGCTGAGGAGGCGTACGGAGACCAGGAGCAGGGCCGCGTACGCGAACCCGAAGGCGAGCGCCCCCGGCACCACGGCGAGCAGCGCTCCGGCCAGGGCCCGGCCGAGTCCGGCGTCGGCGGGCACGAACCGGCCGGCCACGAGGAGCGCGGGCAGGGCGGCGAGCACGGGCAGGGAGGTGAGGCAGAAGCCGGCCGCCCCGTAGGCGGCGCGCCAGGGCAGACCGCGCGGCGGGCGCTCCTTGGGCCAGTTCCGCTTGGCCTTGCCGAGTTTGCCGGCGGGGGCTCCGGCCCAGCGCTGGCCCGTCGGGATCTGGCCGACCACGGCGGAGCCGGGGGCCACCTCGGCCCGCTTGCCGACCCGGGCGCCGGGGAAGAGGATGCTGCGGGTGCCGACGACGGCGCCCGCACCGACCTTCACGGCGCCGATCTCCAGCCGGTCCCCGTCCAGCCAGTGGCCGGAGAGGTCCACCTCGGACTCCACGGCGCAGCCGCGGCCGAGCTTGAGCATGCCCGTGACGGGCGGCAGCGAGTGCAGGTCCACCTCGGGGCCGATCTTGGCGCCCAGGGCCCGTGCGTAGCGCTCCAGCCAGGAGCCGGTGAGCGAGGTCGCGCCGGAGTACTCGGCGAGCCGCTCGGCCGTCCACAGCCGCAGGTGAACGTTTCCGCCGCGCGGGTGACGCCCCGCCTTCACCCCGCGCAGCAGCAGCCGGGCGCCGCCGGCCGCGATCGCGAGGCGGCCGGGCGGGCTGAAGAGCAGTGCGGCTCCGGCGGCGACGAGCCACCAGGAGGCGGCCGGCGCCCACGGGTAGGCCCCGAACCAGTGCAGTACGTTGCCCAGGGCGAGCAGCGCCACCGTCCAGCGCAGGCCGATCAGGGTGAACAGCGGGAGCAGCAGCAGGGACTGGATGACCTTGGTCCGCAGCGGCACGGGTGCGATGGTCCGGACCGTGCCGTCGTCCTGTGCGGACTTCTCCAGGTGCCGGGCCAGCTTGCGCAGGGTGGGCTGCTGGTAGATGTCGACGACGGCCGCGCTCGGGTAGCGGGTGCGCAGCCGGGTGGTGAGCTGGGCGGCGGCGAGGCTGCTGCCGCCGATCGCGAAGAAGTCGTCGGCGGCGCCGGTGACGGCCACGCCCAGGGTCTCGCTCCACTGCTCGGCGAGCCAGGCCTCGGTCCCGTAGAGCTGCTCGGTGGGGCCGCTGGTCTCCAGTTCCGGGAGCGGCCAGGGCAGTGCGCCCCGGTCCACCTTGCCGGAGGTGCGGGTGGGCAGCTCCTCCACCGGTGCGAGCAGCGGTACGAGGGCTGCGGGCAGCTCGGAGCGCAGCCGGGTCACGGCCGCCGCGTGGTCCCAGCCGTCCTGGGTGACCAGGTAGCCGACGAGGAGCTGGTTGCCGCTGCGCGCCGTGCGGACGGCGGCGGCCGCGCCGGCGACCCCGGGCAGGGCTTGGAGGGCGGCGTCCACCTCGCCGAGCTCGATCCGGCGGCCGCCGAGCTTGATCTGCTCGTCTCCGCGGCCCAGGAAGACCAGCCCTGGGGGTTCCGCGCGGACGAGGTCGCCGCTGCGGTAGGCGCGCTCCCAGCCGAGCGATTCCAGCGGGGCGTACTTCTCCGCGTCCTTCTCGGGGTCGAGGTAGCGGGCCAGGCCGACGCCGCCGATGACGAGCTGGCCGCTGCCGCCCATGGGCACCGGTTCGCCGGATTCGTCGACGACGGCCAGTTCCCAGCCGTTCAGCGGGAGGCCGATCCGGATCGGTTCCTCGCCGGTCAGGAGGGAGGCGCAGGCGACGACGGTGGCTTCGGTGGGGCCGTAGGTGTTCCAGACCTCGCGGCCCTCGGTGACCAGGCGCTGGGTGAGCTCGGGCGGGCAGGCCTCGCCGCCGAAGATCAGCAGCCGGACCTCGTTGAGGGTCTCGGGCTCCCACAGGGCGGCCAGGGTCGGAACCGTGGAGACCACGGTGATCTCCTGCTCGGCCAGCCAGGGGCCGAGGTCGGCGCCGCTGCGGACCTGGGAGCGGGGGACGGGCACGAGGCAGGCGCCGTAGCGCCAGGCCAGCCACATCTCTTCGCAGGAGGCGTCGAAGGCCACGGACAGTCCGGCCATGACCCGGTCGCCGGGGCCGATCGGCTCCTCGGTGAGGAACAGCGCGGCCTCGGCGTCCACGAAGGCGGCGGCGCTGCGGTGGCTGACGGCCACGCCCTTGGGCTTGCCGGTGGAGCCGGAGGTGAAGATGATCCACGCGTCGTGTTCGGGGCCGGGGCGGGCGGCGGGAGCGCGGACCTCGGAAGGACCGGCGGACTTGCCTTGACCCGTGGCCTTGCCCTGGCCCGCATCCTTGCCCTGGCCCGCATCCTTGCCCGGCGCGACGACCTCGATGCGCTGGTCGGCGCCCAGCACGGCCCGTACTCCGGCCTCGCCGAAGACCAGGTCGGCCCGCTCGTCCGGGTCCTCGGCGTCCACGGGCACGTAGGCGGCGCCCGCCGCGAGGACGGCCAGGATGCCCGCGTACAGCTCGTTGGTCCCGGACGGCACGCGTACGCCGACCCGGTCGCCGAGCCCGACGCCGGCGGCCGCGAGGGCCCGGCGCCGGCGTTCCACCTCGGCGGCGAGCGCCCGGTAGGTCAGCCGGGTGGCTCCGTCGTCCAGGGCGAGCTCGTCGGGGTGGGCCCGTACGGAGGCTTCGAAAATGTCGACCAGGGTGCGCGTCGGGGCGGCGGGTCCGGCGGAGAACCGGGCCGATTTGCCGGACCCCTCGGGGCCCTGCCCGGCGTCGGGCACGTGCCCGTCGTCGAGCCCGGTCCCGTCGTCGAGCAGAGTGACTTCACCGTGCTCTGGTGTGGCTGCCATCGGCCCTCGCGTCGTGTTCCCGGAAGCCTCCGGGTCGCCGGGCGGAGCCCGGGTCTGCCCAGGTTGTTCCGGTCCAGCGCCAAACAACCCGCCAGTCTAGTGCGACATCGAGGATTTTCTGGTTCAAGCCTTGCGCATGGCCGGGAAGGGGCGGTAAAAGGCCC
>NZ_JBHVYI010000131.1:0-17747 GCF_042880975.1 Streptomyces sp. NPDC058289 | reverse complement strand
GAGCACCGCACGGATCGCCATGCGGCCGACCCTACGCGGAACGCCCCGGGGGCGGGCGCCCCGTGGGGGGGGGCCCCCCCCGGGGGGGCCCCCCGCTGCCGGGTGGGGGGGAGGGCGGGCGCCGGGGTGGTGTCAGGGGTGGCCGGCCGGGGTCAGACCAGGCCGTCCTTCTCCAGGGCGGTGCAGCAGGTGTCCGTGATGAGGCGGGTCACCACGTACGGGTCGACGTTCGCGTTCGGGCGGCGGTCCTCGATGTAGCCCTTGCCGTCCTTCTCGACCTGCCACGGGATGCGGACGGAGGCGCCGCGGTCCGAGACGCCGTAGCTGTACTCGTTCCACGGGGCGGTCTCGTGCAGGCCCGTCAGGCGCTCGTCGATGCCGGCGCCGTAGTTCTTGACGTGGTCCAGCGGCTTGCTGCCCTCGCCCAGCGACTCGGCCGCGGAGATGATCGCGCGGTAGTCCTCGCGCATCGCCTTCGTGGAGAAGTTGGTGTGCGCACCCGCGCCGTTCCAGTCGCCCTTGACCGGCTTCGGGTTCAGCGTCGCGGAGACGTTGAAGTCCTCGGCGGTGCGGTAGAGCAGCCAGCGCGCGATCCACAGCTGGTCGGAGACCTCCAGCGGGCCGACCGGGCCGACCTGGAACTCCCACTGGCCGGGCATGACCTCGGCGTTGATGCCGGAGATCGCCAGGCCCGCCGCGAGGCAGTGGTCCAGGTGCTTCTCGACGATGTCGCGGCCGAAGATCTCGTCCGAGCCGACGCCGCAGTAGTAGCCGCCCTGCGCGGCCGGGAAGCCGTTGACCGGGAAGCCGAGCGGGCGGGTGCCGTCGAAGAAGGTGTACTCCTGCTCGATGCCGTAGATCGGCTCCTGAGCGGCGAACTTCTCGGCGATCGGACGCAGCAGCGCGCGGGTGTTCGACGCGTGCGGGGTCATGTCGATGTTCAGGACCTCGCACAGGACGAGGACGTTGTCGCCGCCGCGGATCGGGTCCGGGCAGGTGAACACCGGCTGAAGTACGCGGTCGGAGGCGTGGCCCTCGGCCTGGTTGGTGCTCGAACCGTCGAAGCCCCAGATCGGCAGCGCGTCGCCGTCCGCCATGATCTTGGTCTTGGAGCGCAGCTTCGCCGTCGGCTCGGTTCCGTCGATCCAGATGTACTCAGCCTTGTAGCTCACGGGCCCCATCCTTCGGTGCGTCGCTCCGGCGCAGACTCTGCGGGTGCTGCGCTGCGTCCTGCGGATCGCGTACGGCGGTTCACGTCCCTGTGGCTCGCGTACTGCGACATTCGTTCTGCGGTGTAGACCGCAGCGTGCCCCCTCGCGATTTCTCTTCCGTTGCCCGTGTGTGAACCCCGTGTTACCGAGGTTTGCGCCGCAGGTGGGCGTGGTCGAGAGGGTTGGCGTCGGAACACCCGTCCGGGTGGGGCAGACTGGGCGGGTGAGCATTTCGTACGATTTGACGTCCGCCGGAGATGCCGCCGCAGAGGCCGCTCCCGGGCCCCGCCCCCGGATCGGCCTGCTGGGCACCGGCCCATGGGCCCGCCGCACGCACGCCCCCGCCCTCGCCGCGCACCCCGGCTCCGAGTTCGCCGGAGTCTGGGGCCGGCGCCCCGAAGCCGCGGCCGAACTGGCGCGCGAGTACGGGGTGAAGGTGTACGAAGACCCCGACGCGCTGTTCGCCGACTGTGACGCCGTGGCCTTCGCGCTCCCGCCCGACGTACAGGCCCCGCTCGCCGTGCGCGCGGCCGCCGCCGGCTGCCACCTCCTCCTCGACAAGCCCGTCGCCACCGACCCGGCCGACGCCCGCGCGGTCGCCGCGGCCGTGGCCGAGCACCGGGTCGCCTCCGTGGTCTTCCTGACCCTGCGCTTCGCCGAGCCGACCGCAGGCTGGGTCGAGGAGCAGGCGGAGCGCACGGGCTGGTTCACCGCCGCCGCGCACTGGCTCGGCGCGGTCTTCCCGCCCGACGGCGAGCCCAGCGCCTACGCGGACTCGCCCTGGCGCAAGGCCAAGGGCGGGCTGTGGGACGTGGGCCCGCACGCCCTGTCCGTACTCATCCCGGTCCTCGGCGACGTCACCGAGGTCAGCGCCACCCGCGGCCCCGCCGACGTGGTCCAGCTGGCCCTGCGGCACACGACCGGCGCGGCCAGCACCGCCGTGCTCAGCCTCAGCTCCCCGCGCGCGGCCGCCGGGGTGGGACTGGAGCTGCGCGGGACCGCCGGCGTCTTCGGCCTGCCGGAGTGGAGCAACGTCCCGGGGGCCTACGGCCGCGCCCTGGACGCGCTCCTCACCTCGGCCCGCACCGGGGTGCCGGACGTACGGGGGGCGGAGTTCGGAGCCCGGCTGACGGAGATCCTGGCGGAGGCGGAGGGGCAGCTGCCTGACTGAGCCCCCCTCGGGGGCCCGCTGCTCGGGCCGGACGGGGTCTCCGTCCGGCCCGTTCGGCTGTCCGGCGCGTCCTGCCCGGATCGTGTGCCCGGCCCGTCCGGCGTGCCCCCGTTGTCGCCCGCCGCTACTTGATCACCGCGTTGGCCGCGATGATGGCCAGCCCGATCGTGGCGTCGGCGACCCCGATGAGCAGCGCCGAGCCGAGTTTGTAGCCGACCCGGAGGGCCACGAAGGCGCCCCAGGCGAACAGCATTGCGGTGTTCACGCCGAGCCCGATGGCCGTGACCCCGTGCGAGTCCCAGTCGGCGAGTCCGGCGACGAGCAGGAGCAGGACCGTGGGCAGGGTGGCCGCGATCATGGGCCACTCGTTCCACAGCGCCCGCCCGAGGATCCGCCACCGGTGTCCGGCGGAGCCGGCCTGATGGGTGCTCATGTGGTGCGAGTACCCGTGCGCGAGCCCGGCGGTGGCCCCGGTGACGAGCACCCAGCTGGCGTCGTAGAACGGGGTGTACTCCCCGCCCTTCTGGTCGAGCGCGGCCAGCAGCCCGGACGCGAGGACGGTCCCGTACACCCCGCCGAACATCCAGTCGGCGCCGCGCCGGGGCGGCGGGAGCGGGGGGAGCTGGGACGCGGGGAGGCCCGGCGGCACCGGAGGCTCGCCGGGCGTGGTGGGCCTCGGGTGCTGCTGCTCGTTCACGATGGATCCTTTGGTGCGGTACGTCCCCTTTGTGCTGGTCCCACCCTACGAGGCGCGGGATGGGGCCGAGGTGAAGGGTCGTGACGGGGGCGGGGAGGGCGACCGGGTGGCGGCCGGGGCGGCGAGGTCCCACCCCGGTGCCGCAGCGGCGGAATACCGTGGATCGCGGGCGACTTGAACCCCGCATGGCAACTCTCGGACTCATCGGAAGCGGCAACATCGGAAGCACCCTCGCGCGGCTCGCCGTGGACGCGGGGCTGGACGTGGTCCTCAGTAATTCCAGGGGACCGGAGACATTGGACGCTCTGGTCGCCGAGCTCGGCCCGCGGGCCCGGGCCGCGACTGCGGCCGAGGCGGCGGCCGCCGGCGACTGGGTCGTGGCCACCATCCCGCTCGGGAACTACCGCGAGCTGCCCGCCGAGGTACTGGCGGGCAAGGTCGTGCTCGACACGCTCAATTACTACCCCCAGCGGGACGGGGTCTTTCCCGCCCTGGAGGCGGAGGAGACCACCACCAGCGGGCTCGTCCAGGAACACCTGTCCGGGGCGCAGGTCGTCAAGGCGTTCAACAACATCTACTTCAAGCACCTGCTCGCCCTCGCCCGCCCGGCCGGCTCCCCGGACCGCTCGGCCCTGCCGATCGCCGGCGAGGATCCGGCCGCCCGCGCATCCGCCACCCGCCTGCTCGACCTGCTCGGCTACGACGCGGTCGACGCGGGGGAGCTCGCCGAGAGCTGGCGCTTCCAGCGCGACACGCCCGTGTACGTCCTCCCGTACGCCGAGGACCCGGGCCGTCCGGGGGGCCTCGCCGAGGACCCGGGGACCGTCGCCGACGCCGCGGCCGTCCGTACCGCCCTGGCCAAGGCCGTCCGGCCCGCGGGCTCCGCCGGATGAGGATCCTGACGGTCGGAGCCGGCGCCGCGGGCGGCTACTTCGGCGCGCGCCTCGCCCAGGCCGGCCGGGACCTCACCTTCCTGGTGCGCCCTCGGCGGGCCGAGGTCCTGCGGGCGCGCGGGCTGCGGGTGAGCGGGCCGGGGGAGGAGATCGCGCTCGACCCGAGACTCGTCACCGCCGATTCGCTGGAGGGGACGTACGACCTCGTCCTGCTGTCCGTGAAGTCCACCTCCCTCGAAGCGGCGGTCCGGGACCTCGCACCGGCGGTCGGTCCCGGGACGGCGATCCTGCCCCTGCTCAACGGAATGGCCCACCTCGACCACCTCGCGGACCGGTTCGGGGACGAGGCGGTGCTCGGCGGCGTGGCCAAGGTGGTCACCACCCTGAACGAGCACGGCGACATCCTCCGCATGGCTCCGCCCACCGTGGTGCTCACCGGCGAACGCGACGGCCGTCCCTCGGCGCGGGTGGATGCCGTGCGCGAGGTGCTGGCCGGGGCGGGGATCGACACCCCCGAAGTGCCCGACATCATCGGCGCCATGTGGCACAAGTGGGTCTTCATCACCACTCTGGCGGCGGTGACCTCCCTGGCCCGCGGAGCCGTCGGCGAGGTCAACGCCGTGCCCGGCGGGACCGAGTTCGGCCTCGCGGTCCTCGCGGAGGCGGCCGCCGTGTCGGCCGCCGCCGGGTACCCGGTGCCGGAGTCCGAACTCCGCTTCACCGCCGGGACGCTGGCCACCCCGGACTCGCCGCTGACCCCGTCGTTGTACCGGGACCTGCTCGCCGGTCATCCGACCGAGGTCGAGCACGTGCTCGGCGACCTGTCCGCCCGGGCCCGCGCTCTCGCCGTCCCCACCCCGCTCCTCGACCTCGCCGCCGTCCAGCTGCGGGTCCACGAGCGGCGGGTGGCGGCGGTCGGGTAGAGCGGCCGGGGGCCCGTGCGACCGACCTCAGGGTCGATCGTGCAGGCCCCTTCAGGGTGACCTGGGGGTCTGGTCGGGGTGATCACCGATGGGCAACACGCGTTGAGCGGCGCAGTGTTGGTGTCAGAGCCCACCGAATCGCCCTCTCCAGGAGCCACCGATGACCGCACGCCCCCGCACCCTCCGCCGGATCGCCGTCACCGGCATCGCCCTGGCGGCCCTCACGGTGGGTGTGGGCGCGCCGGCCGCACTGGCCGCGCCCGGAGGGCCCGCGGGCTCCGCCGCGACCGCGACCCATGCCCGGCGGGCGGCCACCCACGACCCCGCCGCGCTGCGGGCCCTGCTGGCCTCCCTGCCCGACGACGTCTCGACGGGGGCCCTGGTGCGACTGTCCGGCGCGGGGCTGCGCACGCCGTGGACCGGGACCGGCGGGCCGGTCGCCGCGGACGCGGAAGTCCCGATCGGCAGTGTCACCAAGCTGTTCACGAACGCCCTGGTGCTGCGGCTCGTCGCGGAGCGCCGGATCGAGTTCGACGCGCCGGTGCGCCGCTACCTGCCCGACCTGATACCCGATGCCTACGCCGGAGCGACCGTACGGCAGCTCATGGACCACACCGCCGACCTGCCGATGGTCACCACCGAGTCCGCGGATCCGCGCAGCATGGTGCTCGACACGTTCGCGGCGGACGCGGCCGCCCGCCCGGGCCGCATACCCGCGCCGGGCACGGTCCAGCAGTACAACGGGACGAACAGCCTCGTCGCCGGCCTGCTCGTGGAGCGGATATCCGGCCGGACCTATGTGGAGGAGCTGCAGCGCCGCATCGTGCACCCCCTGGGGCTGCGTCAGACCCGGCTGTCGACGGACCCGCGGATGGCCAGGTTCTGGGCGGAGGGCGGCCTGGTCTCCACCGCGGCCGACCTGGACCGCTTCATGGCGGCGCTGCTGGGCGGCCTGCTGCTGCCGCCCGCTCAGCAGCGGCACCTCTACGAGGTTCCGGACGTGCCCAACGCCCCGGGGAACACCTGCCTGTCGCCGAAGGCCTGCTTCAGCGCGGCCGGTCTGATGCGCCACGAGACGGCCGGCACCGTGGTCTGGGGCAAGACGGGCTCCGGCCCCGGCTGGTCGACCGGGGTGTTCGCCACCGAGCAGGCCGGCCGCCGGCTCGTCTACGCCCACAACCCGACGCCCGGCACGTCCAAGGACCAGCAGATCGGGCGCGTCGTGGAGTTCGTGAACGCGGGCTTCGCAGGCTAGGCCGTCGGGCCGGACGTGCGGGAGAGGGCTTCGCGGACGGCCTCCTCCGAGCGGGCCACCACCGCCGTGCCGTCCTCGGCCGTGATGATCGGGCGCTGGATCAGCTTCGGGTGGGCCGCCAGGTGGCTGATCCAGGCCCCGCGGGCCTCCTCGGTCTCCTCGCGCGGCAGGTCCCGTACGCCCGTCTCCTTGGCCAGCGGGTCCGACGTGCGGGTGATGTCCCAGGGCTCCAGGCCCAGTCGGCCCAGGACCTCGCGGATCTCGGCCTCGGAGGGCACGTCCTCCAGGTAGCGGCGGACGGTGTACTCGGCGCCCTCCGCGTCCAGCAGGGTCAGCGCGCTACGGCACTTCGAGCAGGCGGGGTTGATCCAGATCTCCATGCCCGAAAGCTTAGCGAGGCGCCGCCTGGCCAGGTCCTTTGTCAGTGGTCGCCGGTAAAATTCAAGGAGAAGGACAGGACGCCAACTTGCCTTTGGGAGGCTGTAGATGGCCACTGCCATGACCCTGCACACCATCGAGCCCGTCAAGAAGAAGCCGCTGCCGGCGGGGCTGCCCCGGGAGTGGTACGAGAGTCACAACCGGCGGCTGAAGGCGATGCGGCTGGCGATATCGCTGCTCGACTCGGGCACGTATGACGCTCAGCGCGCCACCAACCGCAAGATCCGCACGATGGCCGTCCGGACGGGCATCCGCCGGCCGTCGAACGTCACCTGCAAGATGGTCCGCTCCTTCATCCGCGACGCCGGGTAGGCCGGCCGGGCCGGTGGGCCTCAGCCCGCCTCGGGGACCTTCGGGAAGTTGAAGCCGTAGCCCTGCTCCTTGAGCCACGGCAGCAGCTTTTCGAGGGCCTCGACCGACTGGGAGCGGTCGCCGCCTCCGTCGTGCATGAGGATCGTCGGCCCCTTGGGCTTCAGCTGGTCCTGCACGGCGCTGACGATCTTGTCGGCGCCGGGTCGGTTGAAGTCGCCGGGGTCGACGTTCCAGCCGAGGTTGGCCATGCCGCCGCGGGCGGCGATCTCGCGACTCCCGGAGGTGAAGGCGCCGCCGGGGGCGCGGTAGTACCAGATGCGGGCGGAGCCGCTCGCCTCGTCGATCATCCGCTGCGCGTCCAGGACCTCCTTCTCCTGGTACGCCACGTCCTTCTTGTTCATGGCCGTGTCGTGGCTGACCGCGTGGTTGCACAGGCGGTGGCCGGCCGACACGATCTCCTTCACCAGGTCCGGGTGCCTCTGTGCGTTCGGCCCGGTCAGGCAGAAGGTGGCCTTCGCCCCGTGGGCCTCGAGGAGTTCGAGCGCCTTCGGGGTCCACTTCGGGTCCGGGCCGTCGTCGAGGGTGAGGTTGACGACCTTGCCCCCGTCCTCGGCCGCGCGCGTCAGGGCCGAGCCCACCATGAGCGGGGCCGGGGCCTCGATCTGCTGGTTCTGCGCCGAATCCGGTTCCGCCGCCGCGTCTACCTCGGCAAGGCCGAACACGATCGAGCCGGTGATCAGGGCGACGGCTCCGGCCGCCGCGATGACCGCCGTGATCCGCTGGTTGTGCTTGTACGGTGCGCGCATCGAATGGGCCTCGGATTCCGTGCTCGAAGGGCTGGAAAACCCGAGCGAAACATGGAAAATGACCCAAATGGGCGATTGTCATCGTTTGGTCATGTGATCAGGACGTAGTGGTCACCCCACGCCGGGGGCGGGCTACTTCCCGCCCTGGCCCGCGCCCTGCTCCCCGTCCCGCGCCCCGCCCGGTGCCCCGTCCCGCTGCGCGTCCAGGGACAGCACCAGCAGGGCCACGTCATCGCGCGGCCCGCCCCCGGTGAAGGACCGCAAGTCCCGCCACACCGCCGGGGCCAGCCCGGCGGCATCCGTCGCCAGGACGGGCACGCGCGCGGCCAGCGGATAGAAGTTCCCCGCCGCGTCCCGGGCCTCGGTCACCCCGTCCGTGTACATCACCAGCCGGTCCCCGGGGGCGACCCTGAACTCGGCCGGTTGCGCCGGGGTGGGACCGGCCAGGCCCAGGCCCAGCGGAGGCCCCGGGTCCACGTCGACTTCCGAGACCGTGAAACCCCGTAGCAGCAGGGGCGGGGGATGCCCGCACGACACGATCCGTACGAGGTCCAGCCCGGGCGGGAACTCCACCAGTACCGCCGTCGCGAAGAGCTCCGCGTGCGCCACCGACTCGGCCGCCGAGTCCGCCAGCAGCCGCCGGTCCAGCCGGGCCGCCACCGTCGTGAGCTCCGCGTCGTCCAGGACCCCCTCCCGGAAGGCGCCGAGCAGCGAGGCCACGGTGCCGACGGCGGCCAGGCCGTGGCCCTGGACGTCGCCGATCAGCGCGCGCACGCCGTAGGGGCCGACTCGTACGTCGTACAGGTCGCCGCCGACCAGGGTGCCGTGCTGGGCGGCCCGGTAGAGGCCCGCGCAGCCGACCGCGCCGACCCGTTCGGGGACGGGCGGCAGGACCGCGAGCTGCGCCGCCTCCGCGACGGTGCGCACGCTCACCAGCTGGGCGTCGCGGCGTTTTCGGACCCAGGCGACCACCACGCTGAGCAGGCCGATCACCGCGACGGTGGCCAGGTCGGAGCCCCGGGCGTGGGCGATCCCGAGCGAGGGCAGGCCGACGAGGATCAGCACCACTCCGGCGAAGACGGCCGTGCCGGCGGCTCCGTAGGCGAAGGCCGCCACCGGGGGGAGCCCGGCCAGGAAGTAGCCCAGCTCGACGTCGCCCGGGGTGATCCGCTGCACGAACACCAGCACCACAAGGGCCACCGCGGGCGCGAGGCGGGCCCAGCGCGGCGGCGGCGCCCCGCGCAGCCAGCCCGGCTCCTCGCGTCGGCGTCTCACCCCTCCACCCTGATCCCGCCGCCGGAGGCGCGCACGCCGGGTGGCTCCTTCCGGCGGCGCCCGCGACAGTGGTGGCGTGACGGAAGCGGATGGTGCGGTGGCGCAGAGCGCGGCGATCAGTACCCGGCTGAACTGGCTGCGCGCGGGGGTGCTCGGCGCGAACGACGGGATCATCTCCACGGCGGGCCTGGTCGTCGGCGTCGCCGGGGCCACGACCTCGCGGACGGCGATCCTGGCGGCGGGCGTCGCCGGGCTGCTGGCGGGCGCGCTGTCGATGGCGGCGGGGGAGTACGTGTCGGTCAGCTCCCAGCGGGACTCGGAGAAGGCGGCGCTGGACCTGGAGCGGCGGGAGCTGGAGGAGTCGCCGGAGGAGGAGCTGGAGGAACTGACGGGGCTGCTGGTGGGCAGGGGACTGAGCGAGCCGGTGGCGCGGGAGGCCGCGGAGCAGCTGACGGAGCGGGACGCGCTGCGGGCGCACGCCCGGGTGGAGCTGGGGATCAACCCCGACGAGCTGGCCAACCCCTGGCACGCGGCGGCGGCGAGCCTGGTGGCGTTCACGGTCGGGGCGCTGCTGCCACTGCTGGCGATCGTCCTGCCGGGGGCGTCGCAGCGGGTCCCGGTGACCGTGGTCGCGGTCCTGCTCTCCCTGACCCTGTGCGGGGTGATCAGCGCACGACTGGGCGGCGCGCCCGCGGCCCGGGCGATCCTGCGCAACGTAGCGGGCGGCGCCCTGGCCATGGCGGTGACCTACGCAGTCGGCACCTGGCTGGGCACGACCACCTAACGGCCCCACCCCCGCACCCCAACCCGGCCCCTGCCCCGGACCCGCCCCTCGGGCCGCCCCCCGGGGCGGACTGACCCGTGGGGGCGGGGGCGCTGTCAAGATGGGGCCATGCGTATCGCAGTCACCGGTGCCACCGGGCTCATCGGCAGCGCCCTCGGGCGGTCACTGAAGGCCGACGGACACGAGGTCGTCCGCTTCGTGCGGCGCGAGCCCGCCGGGCCCGGCGAGGCGCGGTGGGACCCCGCGCGCGGGTACGTGGACCCGGCCGGACTCGCCGGCTGCGAAGCCGTCGTGCACCTCGCCGGCGCCGGGGTCGGAGACCACCGCTGGACGGCCGCCTACAAGCGGGAGATCCGCGACAGCAGGGTCAAGGCCACGGCGGCCATGGCCTCGGCCATCGCCGCCATGGACGAGCCGCCCGCGACCTTCGTCTGCGGCAGCGCCATCGGGTACTACGGCGACACCGGCGACCGGGCGGTCGACGAGGACGCCCCGGCGGGGGAGGGGTTCCTCCCCGAGGTCTGCATCGCGTGGGAGGCCGCCGCCGCGCCCGCCCGGGAGGCCGGGGTCCGGACCGTGTACGCCCGTACCGGACTGGTCGTCGCCGCCGAGGGCGGGGCCTGGGGGAAGCTGTTCCCGATCTTCAAGGCCGGGATCGGCGGCCGCCTCGGCAACGGCCGCCAGTACTGGTCGCACATCTCGATGCACGACGAGATCGCCGCCCTGCGCCACATCCTCGACACGCCCGCCCTGACGGGGCCGGTGAACCTCACCGCCCCCGAGCCCCTGACCAACCGCGAGGTCACCGCCGCGATGGGCCGGGTCCTGCACCGCCCGGCGGTGTTCGCCGTGCCCGCGCCGGTCATGCGCGTGGTGCTCGGGGAGTTCTCGCAGGACGTGCTGGGCAGTCAGCGGGTGCGTCCCGCCCGGCTGCTGGAGTCCGGGTTCGTCTTCCGGTACCCGGGGATCGAGGAGTCGATCAGGGCCGCGCTGGAGGCTTGAAACGCCCCGGAGCTCCAGGGGGAGCGCCCCGGCGCACACATCGAGGCGCATGTGAGCCGAATGCGACCGTCGTGCGACCGGAGTTGACCGCATCACCCGTAATGGTCCGCCCAACTCGGGTTCCGCTGGACCCCGTTGGGGGAAGGAGGTTCCCCACACAGCCGGGCCGACCTCGGGGAGGGGCACGTGCTCAACAGCGCACACGCACACCATGCGGACGTGGTCATCGTAGGAGCCGGAGTCTCCGGACTCGCGGCAGCGCACCACCTGATCGCGGCCGGGGTAACGGTCATCGTCCTGGAGGGCGCGGACGACGCCGGCGGCCGGATGGCCACCGAGACCGTGGACGGCTTCCGGCTCGACCGGATCGGCCAGCTCCTGAACACCGCCTACACCGAACCGGCCCGCACCCCGGGCCTGGAAGGCCTGGTCCTCAAGCCCTTCGCGCCCGGCGCCCTCGTCCACAGCGACGGCAAGACGCTGCGCGCCGGCGCCCTCACCCCAGCCCGCGCCCTGACCAGCGGCTCCCTCGACCAGGCCCGGATCGGCGCGGCGCTCGCCCGCCTCGCCGCCCTGCCCGAGGAACGCCTCCTGGCCCGCCCCGAGCGCACCGCGCACGCCGCCCTGAGCTCCAGTCGCCTCGGTACGACGCTGCGCCCGCTCCTCGCCGCGCTGCTGCGCGACCCCGCACTCACCACCTCCAGCCGCGTCGCCGACCTGGCCCTGCGCACCTTCGCGCGCGGCCGCCTCGCCGTACCCGAGGGCGGCGCCGCCACCCTGCCCGGACTGCTCGCCGCCGCGCTGCCGCCCGGCACCGTACGCACCGGGGTCCGGGTCCGCTCCGTCGCCACCAACCTGGTCACCACCGAGGAACACGGCGACTTCAGCTGCCGCTCCGCGGTCCTGGCCACCGGCGCCCGGGCCGCCGCCGAACTGCTCCCGGGCCTGCGCGTGCCCGCCTTCCACCAGGTGACCGTGGTGCACCACGCCACCACCACCCCGCTGCCCTGGGACGGCTCGCTGCTCCTGGACGGGGACCCGGACTGGCCCGTCGCCCACACCGCGGTGATGAGCGCGGTCGACCCGACGCGCGCCCCCGCCGGCCGCAGCCTGGTCACCACCACCGTGCTCGGCCCGCCGCCGCCCACCCGGACGGTCGCCTCGCGGCTGGCCCGGCTCTACGAGACCGCGACCCGGGACTGGGAGCTGCTCGCCGTCCACCACACCCGCGAGGCCGTCCCCGCGATGCCGCCGGCGCAGGACACCCGGCGCACCGTCCGGGTCCTGGCCGGGCTGTACGTCTGCGGCGACCACCGGGACACCAACACCGTCGAGGGGGCCCTGCGCTCCGCCCGCCGCGCCGCCGCCGCCGTCCTGCGCGACTTCGGCGTCCCCGTCCCGACCGCCCCGCAGGCCGCCCTCCCGGTGGCGGCCTGAGCCAACCACCCACGGGGCCGGCGGGGCAGTGCCGCCCTGCGGGCAACCACCTCGGCGGTGGGTGCCCGCGGGGCAAAATCAGCCCCGCCGGCGTTGAGGCGCGGGGTCCGGGGCGGAACCCCGGGAGCAGACCCGCAGGGGGCACCACGGCGCAGCCACCCCGCCGGGCCAAGGGGGCAGCCCCCCTGAGCCCCCGGCCGACCCACAGGGTCACGACAAGGCGGCCACCCGGTCCCGATACCCCCGCACCGCAGACGCGTCCCGGTACGGCTCCAGCCGCCGCTCGAAGTCCCGTACGTACTCCACCGCCCGCACCGACCGCATCTCCATCGCCTGCTGCGCCGCCTCCGCGCCCAGCGCGCACGCCTGGTCCAGCTCGCCCAGCCCCAGCCGCGCCGTGGCCAGCACCACCCGGCAGAACAGCCGTGACCGCGCGTACGAGGGCGCCCGCAGCTGCAGGGACCGCTCCGCGTGCTGCGCCGAGGCTCGGTACTGCTGCAGGTCCCGGTGGCAGTGCCCGAACTCGTCCGCGAGCTGCGCCTCGTCGTAGTCGCGCGCCCAGTGCGGCACGTCGTCGCCCGGCCGGGCCGCGCCCAGCGCCCGCTCGGCCCGCACCAGCGAGGCCGTCGACGCCCTGACCTCCCCGAGCACCGCGTGCCCGCGCGCCTCCGCCGAGTGCAGCAGCGCCTGCACCACCGGCGGCGGCCCGGAGCCCACGCCCTGTTGCGCCACCCGGGCCAGCTGCACCGCCTCCCGGCCGTGGCCGAGGTACACCGCCTGCCGGCTCATCGTGATCAGCACGTACGCCCCGTACGGCCGGTCCCCGGCGGCCTGGGCCAGGCGCAGCGCCTGGACGAAGTACCGCTGGGCGAGCCCGTGCGCGGCGATGTCGTACGAGGTCCAGCCCGCGAGCCGGGTCAGATCGGCGGCGGCGGAGAACAGCCGGCGCCCGGTGGTCTCCCCGTAGGTGCCGCGTAGCATCGGCTCGGCCTCGTGCTCCAGGTACCGCACCAGGGCCTGGCGGGCATGGCCGCCCCCGTAGGCGTGGTCCAGGGTGCGGAACAGCTCGCCCACCGATCTGAGCGCCGCGATGTCCCCGCCCGTCACCCGCTGCCCGGGCCCGCGGTCGATCTGCCGCTGCCGGGGCACCGAGGCCCGGCCGGACACGGGACGGCCCTGATCGAGGCGGGCGTGATCGAGGCGCCCCTGCTCGGGACGCCCCTGCTCGGGAACGCGCAGGGCGGCCTGCTCCGCGCCCCGGCCGACCCGCTCGTCGGCCCGCCCGATCAGCCAGTCCCGGCTGGGCACCACCAGCCCGGCCGGCGTGAAGGCGATCTTGCGCAGCTCGGCGTGCGAACCGGAGTCCTTGCGCCACAGCCCGCTCGCGATGTCGACGGCCTCCTCGGGGGTGGCCGCGAACTCCAGCCCCGCGTACACCGGGGCGCACGCGTCCAGGCCCAGGTCCTGGGCCGACAGCCGCCGTCCCAGGCGCCGGGTGAACACCTCCGCGATCAGCGCGGGGGTGGTGCCGCGCGGCTGCTGCCCGCGCAGCCAGCGGGTCACGGAGGTCTTGTCGTACCGCAGATCGAGACCGTGCTCCAGACCGAGCTGGTCGACACGGCGGGCGAGCCCGGCGTTGGAGAACCCGGCCTCGGCGATCAGTGCCGAGAGCTGCCGGTTGGGGACACGCTGGGCAGGTCGTTCCGTCATCGGCTCCACGGTCTCCTGACGTGACGGACCGGAGACCCGGCCCTGTGAACGGCGTGAATGTAGCGGCGAACCTCGCCCCTACCGCCCTCTCTGTCCCACATTCATCCGATCGTGTGCAGAACCGGTGGGTCTCTTTACGGACCGACCCCCTCCACCCGCGTACGCTGCGCCCCATGACCCGCCGGCCCACCGGGGAGCATCGCCCCGGCAGCTGCGAGCGCCCCGACGGCGACGGCAGCCACGCAGAGTCCACGGCCCAGCTGCACGTACCCGAGCTGACCGCGCCCGAGCTGACCGAGGCGGAGTGCCGGCGCTGCGGGACCTACATCGCGGGTCTCGACGGGCGCTACGCGTGCGGGGTCTGCGGCTGGGTGAACGACCACACCGAGGGGCACCGCCGGCTGCCCCGGGCGGACGAGGACCCGGACCGGCCGCCGAAGGGCCGCCGACGGCCGAAACAGCTCCCCGGACCCCCGGATCCCGGGCCCTGCGTCGTGTCCGGGACGGGCGGCTGACGGGCTCCGCGGGGGCCGCCGTACCCTTGCTTGGTGCGATAGGTGCACACAGCAAGTTCGTCGGCAGGTTCAACGAGGAGGCGCCGCGGTGGCTGAGCTTGGGTTTGTCCGCATGGGCTTCGGCCCGGAGGCCGTCGAGTACACGGTCGCCTGGGAAGAGCAGCGCCGGGTGCACGCGGCCCGCTTCGCGGACGAGATCGAGGACACCTGCCTGCTGCTGGAGCACCTGCCGGTCTACACGGCCGGCCGGCGCACCGCCGAGAACGAGCGCCCGCTCGACGGCACGCCCGTCGTGGACGTGGACCGCGGCGGCAAGATCACCTGGCACGGCCCGGGCCAGCTGGTCGGCTACCCGATCATGAAGCTGCCCCGCCCGGTCGACGTGGTCGCCCACGTCCGCCGCCTGGAGGACGCGCTGATCCGCACGGCCGCCGAATTCGGCCTGGAGACCACTCGCGTCGAGGGGCGCAGCGGGGTCTGGGTGCTCGGCGACCCGGTGGAGGAGCGCCCGAAGATCGGGGGTCTCTCGCTGGACTTCGACCCGAGGCTGCACGACGAGGAGTTCGACCCGAGGCTGAACGGCCCCGAGTACGCCCCGTCCAACGCCGGCCAGCGCCGCGAGGACCGCAAGCTCGCCGCCATCGGCATCCGGGTCGCCAAGGGCGTCACGATGCACGGCTTCGCGATCAACGTGAACCCCGACAACACCTGGTTCGACCGGATCGTCCCCTGCGGGATCCGCGACGCCGGTGTGACCTCGCTCTCCTACGAGCTGGGCCGCGAGATCACCATCGCCGAGGTGCTGCCGGTCATCGAACGGCACCTGAAGGACGTACTGGAGCAGGCGGAGCTGCGGCCGCGGGAGATAGAGCCCGCCGCGGGCTGATCCCGGGGGGACGCCGGGGAATGGGTCGGGCCGCCCGCAGGTTGGCCGACGTAAGAACGTATGAAATTACGGGCGTACCCTGGTGGGCGCCGAAGAATCGAAGTCACAGGGAGCCGGTCGTGTCCGCAGTCGCACCCGACGGACGCAAGATGCTGCGCCTCGAGGTCCGTAATGCCCAGACCCCCATCGAGCGCAAGCCCGAGTGGATCAAGACCCGGGCGAAGATGGGTCCCGAGTACACCAAGATGCAGGCCCTGGTGAAGGGCGAAGGACTGCACACGGTGTGCCAGGAAGCCGGCTGTCCGAACATCTACGAATGCTGGGAGGACCGCGAGGCCACCTTCCTCATCGGTGGCGACCAGTGCACCCGGCGCTGTGACTTCTGCCAGATCGACACGGGCAAGCCCGAGGCGCTGGACCGCGACGAGCCCCGCCGCGTCGGCGAGTCCGTCGTCACGATGGACCTGAACTACGCCACCATCACGGGCGTCGCGCGCGACGACCTGGCGGACGGCGGCGCCTGGCTCTACGCGGAGACCGTGCGCCAGATCCACCAGCAGACGGCGGGCCGCGAGAGCGGCCACACCAAGGTCGAGCTGCTCGCCCCGGACTTCAACGCGGTCCCGGAGCTGCTGGAAGAGGTCTTCGCCTCCCGCCCCGAGGTCTTCGCGCACAACATCGAGACGGTGCCGCGCATCTTCAAGCGCATCCGCCCCGGTTTCCGCTACGAGCGCTCGATGGACGTCATCACCCGGGCGCGGGCCTACGGCCTCGTCACCAAGTCCAACCTGATCCTGGGCATGGGCGAGGAGCGCGAGGAGGTCAGCCAGGCGCTGAAGGACCTCCACGAGGCGGGCTGCGAGCTCATCACCATCACCCAGTACCTGCGGCCCTCGCCGCGCCACCACCCCGTCGAGCGCTGGGTGAAGCCGGCCGAGTTCGTGGAGCTGGCGCAGGAGGCCGAGGAGATCGGCTTCTCCGGAGTCATGTCCGGTCCGCTGGTCCGGTCCTCGTACCGCGCCGGGCGCCTCTACCAGCAGGCGATGGAGAAGCGCAGCGGAGCCGTAGCGTAGGTCGCGGGTCCGTCCGAGGAACGAGGGCGGGCACGCGGCCGGAGCGGTGGCGACGCGGAGCTCGACCTTGCGGACGAGAAGCGCGCGACCGTCTGAGTGCCGGGCGCGTGAGGCGTGCGCGGCACGCGTGACGCGTGGTGCGGGAGGTATGTGAACTCGCGCACAAAGTCTTACTTACGGGTAACACCGCACCGATGCGGCCCCTAGGCTCTTTCTAGTAAGAGTCCGGCGGGCCGCATCAAGGTTTCATCACTGTTTGACCAGTCGGTCATCCCCTGGTAACACCAGTCAGTGACGATTGTTCGACGCACCGCACACACGCTTGGCCACCCCCGACGTGAGCTCCGTGAAAGGGTCGACACCATGCAGGCCGCGCCCGTACGCGCCATCGCCATCCCGTCCTTTACCGACGCCGTCCGCGGCCTGGAGTCGCTGCTCATGAGCGGCGCCCGCCGGAACGCCTGGACGGCCGTCCTCGAAGACCGACGCAGGGCCCAGGACCGGGTCGAAACCGAGCACGTACTCGAGGCCGCGGCGACCCGGACCGAGAAGGCCACGTAAACTTCCCTGCATGGCGAGGAAGTCAAACGCAGAGACTGCTGCGAACCCCGGGCGACTGAAGCAGATCGCCCTGACGTACAAGATGACGCGCAAGGCCGACCCGAAGGTCGGTCTGATCGTCGCGGGCGTGGGAATCGTCACCTTTGGTGTCTTTCTTGCGATCGGCTTCCTGATCGACCACCCGGTCTACCTGGGCATCCTGGGCTTCCTGGTGGCGTTCCTGGCGATGGCGATCATCTTCGGACGGCGAGCCGAGACGGCCGCCTTCGGACAGATGGAAGGACAGCCGGGCGCGGCCGCGGCCGTACTGGACAACGTGGGTCGGGGCTGGACCACCACCCCCGCCGTCGCGATGAGCAAGCAGCAGGACATCGTCCACCGTGCCGTGGGCAAGGCCGGCGTGGTCCTGATCGCCGAGGGCAACCCGAACCGGGTGAAGCCGATGCTCGCGAACGAGAAGAAGAAGCTGGCCCGGATCATGCCCGACATCCCGGTCCACGACTTCATCGTGGGCAAGGGCGAGGGCGAGGTGCCGCTCAAGAAGGTCCGTACGACCCTGATGAAGCTGCCCCGTGTGCTCTCCGGGCCCCAGATCACCCAGGTCAACGACAAGCTGCGGGCCATGGGCGACTTGCTGAGCAACATGCCGATCCCGAAGGGCCCGATGCCCAAGGGGATGCGCATGCCGCGCGGCGGAAAGATGCGCTGATCTGCTTTTCGTATACGACACAGAGGGGCGCCCCGGGCCGATGGCCCGGGGCGGCCGTCCGTACGTCGGCCTTCGCCCGGTCGGAGACC
>NZ_JBHVYI010000130.1:0-17940 GCF_042880975.1 Streptomyces sp. NPDC058289 | reverse complement strand
ATCCGCAGGATGAGCCGGTCGCGTTCGTCCAGCTGCTCCAGCAGGGGGGCGAGGGTGTGGAACTCCTCGAAGAGTTCCATGCCGGGATCGACGGCTCCGTGGCGCTCCGCCGCCGGCCGGGCGCTCCGGCCCGCCGCGGAAGCCTCGTCGCCGTCGACGGCCGTGGCGTCGAGGGAACTGCTGGTGTAGCCGTTCGCGGCCACCAGCCCCTCGATGACCTCGTCCTCGGACAACTCCAGGTGGAGGGCGAGCTCCTTGACCGACGGCGCCCTGCCCAGGACATCGCTCAGGGCGTCCTGGGCCTTGGCGAGTTCCGTACGCAGCTCCTGAAGCCGGCGCGGCACGTGCACGGCCCAGGTAGTGTCACGGAAATGGCGCTTGATCTCACCGATGATGTACGGAAGGGCGAGGGTGGAGAACTCGACCTCCCGCTCGAGGTCGTAGCGGTCGATGGCCTTGATCAGGCCGATGGTCCCCACCTGGATGATGTCCTCCATGTCGAGACCCCCGCCGAGCACCCGGGCACGGAAACGCCGCGCGGCGAACTGCACGAGCGAGAGGTTCATCTCGATCAGGGTGTTGCGCGTGTATTGGTACTCGCGCGTGCCCTCCTCCAGGGTGCGCAGCCTCGCGAAGAAGTGCCGCGACAGCTCACGGGCATCGGCCGGCGCCATCTCGCGGGCGTTCTCGACCTCGACGCGGTCGATGTCCCGCGTTGGCGCTCCCGCGATGCCCCGGTCACAAGCAGGAGCTTGTGCGTCTGTAGCTCGAATGGGTCCCATGACGGTGGCCGAGCGAGACACGGTGGCCACTCCCTCCCGATTGACTGACAGCTGCCCGGGCGCTTGTGCCCCGGCTCATCGGTCCTACACCCCTTCGCACGGCAACCTCTTCGATTCCGGGACCACGCTGTGCGTCCCGGGGGCCGTCCGCACCATGCGGAGGCCTTGTCGATCGAGCGACCAGGCATACTCCCTTGGCGACGACGTTACAGGTGGCGAGCCGGGAGGCGGGCATGACCGGAGCAGAGGACGCGTTCCAGCCAGGTGTGGTCGGGGACAGCTACGCGGCGGGTACCCGGTGGGTGGTGGCGGCCCGCGGAGAGCTGGACCAGGACACCCTGGCTCCGCTGGAGGAGGCTCTCGCCTCCGCCGCGGACCGGTACCCGCTGGTGGTTCTGGACACCGGTGCCGTCACCTTCGGGGACTCCTCCTTCCTGAACCTGCTCCTGAGGCTGCACCACCTGACGGCCCTGCGCGTCGCCGCCCCGGGTGAGCAGTTGCGCCGGCTCTTCGCCGTGACCGGTGCCGATACGGTCCTTTCCGTACACGCGAGCGTCGAGGACGCACTCAGGGCGTGAGCGCGCACCGGTCAGCCGGTGTAAGGGCCGGTCGCGTTCGTACCGGCCGGTGGCCTCCAGGCAGCGTGTGACATGGCCGATGCGGCACCCGAGGTGGACCGGCTGGTCCTGGACGTTCGAGGCCCAACCTCGCCGACTCCTCGTTCCTGAACCTGCCCCTCGTCGTGCACCGGGACTGCGACCTGCTGCTGGGGTCCCCTTTCCCCCCGTCTGCTGGAGATGACCGGCGCGGACTTGGTGCTCGTGGTCGACAGCGAACCGTCGGCGGGGTGGGTGTCGTGGAGCAGAGGGGGAACACGAGTGGTGAGAGGAGCGACGATGCCAGAGACCTCACAGAGCATGGCCGGACTCAGGTGCCCCGACGCCCGACAGGTCGCCCGGGAGGTCTTGTCCGCCCGTGGTGCGGGGGAGCGGCTGGTGGACGACGTCCTGACGGTGGTTGCGGAGCTGGTGAGCAACGCGATCCGGCACGCGGGCGGCGTGACGGGCTTCAACATCCGGCATCTTCCCGATGCGGTGGCCATTGAGGTGTCCGACGCCTCCCCGGTCCTTCCCCGCTCACCGGGCACTCCGGTCGCGGTACCGGGAGGGTTCGGCTGGCTGCTGGTCAACCGACTCGCCGCCCGTACGGAAATCTCCGCTGGCCACGGGGGAAAGACGATCGCCGCGTACGTGCCGCTCACGGTCGCCGCCACCGGCGCGTGACCCGCACGCATTTCTCCCCGCGGCACGCACCGGTGCCGGTATCGGGCACCTCATCCGGCTTCCTTGAGCGTCCTTCCTTACCGTCCGCGGGCGCTCACCTGCTACGCGCGCCGGCGCCCACCACCTGCTGTCATGTTGGTTCGGTTGCTTGCGGAAGGTGTGGATGCCGACCGGGTCCGCGGGGTGTGCCGGCCAGCGGGGTGGGGGTGAGGTCGGCGGGTTCCTCGCCTGCTTCCAGGAGGGTGTCGGCCGCGCCGACGATCAGGGGGTCGGGACGGCCGACCGCCGTGGTGTCCTTGCGGTCGTAGTCGATGCGGTCGAGAAGGCTGCGCATCGCTTCCAGCCGGGCCCGTCGCTTGTCGTTGCTCTTGACGACGGTCCAGGGTGCGTGGTCGGTGTCCGTGGCCCGGAACATGTCGACCTTGGCGGTGGTGTAGGCGTCCCACAGGTCCAGGGAGGCAAGGTCGGTGGGGGACAGCTTCCACTGCCGTACCGGGTCGACCTGGCGGATCGCGAAGCGGGTGCGCTGCTCGGCGCGGGAGACGGAGAACCAGAACTTGACCAGCCGGATGCCGTCCTGGACGAGCATGGCCTCGAAGGCCGGGCACTGCCGCAGGAACAGCTCGTACTGGCCGTCGGAGCAGAAGCCCATGACCTTCTCGACGCCGGCGCGGTTGTACCAGGACCGGTCGAAGAAGACGATCTCCCCCGGGGCGGGCAGATGGGCGGTGTAGCGCTGGAAGTACCACTGTCCGGCCTCCCGCTCGGTGGGCTTGTCCAAGGCCACGACGCGCGCCCCACGGGGATTGAGCCGCTCGGTGAACCTCTGGATCGTGCCACCTTTCCCGGCGGCGTCCCGGCCCTCGCAGATCACCACCACCCTGGAACCTGTCGCCCTCACCCAGCTCTGCAGTTTGAGCAATTCGATCTGCAGGATCCGCTTGGCCCGCTCGTACTCCGCCCGACGGATCTTGCGGTCGTAGGGGTAGTTCTCCCGCCAGGTGCGGATCGGCGCGCCGTTCGCGTCGAGCAGAACCGGTTCCTCCGGGCGGCTGTCGTCCACGCTCAACCCGGCGAGCAGGTCCGCGGTGTCCTCCGTCGGCTTATTCATGCTGGGCGCCTACCCAGGCGAACGCATATCGACCGTGGCGCGCCGAGTCCCCGTTCGGTAGCCGATCCGACGCCCTCTGTGGACCGAGGTCGTGTGCCTACCGGCACCCGATCAGGTAGTGCGCCTGCGTCTGGACGTGACCGCCGTTGGCGTGCGGGTCGGCGGCGGACGGGGCTGCGGCCCCCGCCTCTGCGGGCGTTGCGCCGGGGGGCCCGCAGCTGTCGAACCTAACGACATCCGATTACCTCAGTGACGGACATCTGGAAATCTATGTTGGTCGGAGTAGACATTGGGCTGTGGCGTGGTTATGGTTTCTCTCGTAGCCCGGAGAGACAGCGCGGCCTGGCAGAGGTGAACTGCCGGGCAGCAGTACACGCAGTACCCGTGGTTGCAGTGCGGAACAGAGCGGTACCTCGGTGAAGGCGTCGGCTGCGGGCGCGCGCACCGGGAGGTTCGGCAGTGGGGTTCTAAGCCAGAGCATGTGTAGGACGGGCGACGGGGCTGGCTGCCGAAAGCGTGGCGCTTGGTGAGGTTGAGAGTAGTACCGGCAGTATGTAGTCCCCCGCATAAGTAGTTGATCACGAGGGGAACGGAGGAGCGGGCGCCATCAGGATCGCCCGGGCGGAGTGTTGAGCCGGGTACCGCAGGACATCGTTAGTGAGGTGGTCTCCGGTCAAGCAACCGCGATCCCCGCGCCCCCGACAGCTGGTGAGTCGGGTGTGTGGACACAGTAGGTCGGCGCAGTTCCAGGGCCGGCAGATGGTGTAGTCAGTTCCTTCGGGGCCCTGGTGCCATCGGCACCAGGGCCCCTCCGCACGATCCGGTGCGCCCGCCCCGATGCGGTCCGGCGGCTCGCCGAGCAGCTCGTGCTGGTTGAGGTGGTGTCGTGGGTAGCGAAGGGGAGCCGGTGCGAGAGCGCACCGCGGGCTGAGCGTGGGAGTTGATGGTGGAACAGCAGGTACGGGTGCTGTCTGACAAGGACGGGGTCCGCGTCGTCGTGTGCGCAGGCGACTTCGACCAGGACTCGCTTGGACCCCTCGAAGCAGCCTGCGTGGCGGCTGCGGATGATCCTGTTGTCCGTCGGGTCGTCCTGGACGTCACCGGGGTGACCTTCGCCGACTCCGCGATGCTCAACCTGATGCTGCGCTTGCGGCGCACTGGCCGCCTGGTTCTGGTCGGCCCCGTGCCGCCTCGCATGGGGCGGCTGCTGGACCTCACCGGGACTACTGCCCTGTTCCCGACCGCAGAGGGCGTCGAGGCGGCCCGCATCCTGTAGGGAGAGGGTCGGCGGTGCGGAGGCATGAGCGTCGAGCGGCTGTCGGGTGCGTCGGGTACGTGATCGAAGCGACGACGCCGATGGGTGCCTACAGCCAGAGCGACGCATATGTGATCGTCCTCGACGTCGCGGTAGCGGAGGAGCGTGGGCGGCCCCAGCCCGCCGTAAGTCGGCTGGAACGGCTCGGGGATCCGCCGCCGCACCGGCAACGGATCCCACGACGACTGTTTTCACGAACTGCTGCAGGGTCTGCATGTTTCCAACCCATCCGCAACGAACTCCGCGAACTCACCCCGGAGCCGCTCCACCTCCCCAAGCCTCACGACCGGAAGATGCCCACCACCAGATACGTCGCCAGGAACCGTCGGACGCCGAGTGGGAACTCGAACAGCCATCCGGCCGGGCTGCTGACCGAGGGTCGGGACCCCGGTGGGCCGGTCGGGTTGCTGCCGGACGGCATGGCGACGGCTTCCGGGTAGCTACGAGGGAGCGGCGGCGGTGGTCGACCGGTCGGTATCCGTGCCGGATGAGGGCTCGACGAGCTGCTCGCGCAGGTACTTCCACACGACCGCGATCAGCGCCGCGGCCGGAACCGCCAGCAGGCTGCCGACCACTCCGGCCAGACTGCCCCCCAGGGTCACCGCCAACAGGACCACCGCCGCGTGGAGCCCGAGACCGCGGCTTTGAATCATCGGCTGGAAGACGTTGCCCTCCAGCTGCTGCACCACGATGATGATCGCCAGCACGATCAGCGCGTCCGTCAGACCGTTCGAGACCAGCGCGATGAGCACCGCGACCAGGCCGGCGAACAAGGCACCCACGATCGGCACGAACGCGGACACGAAGGTCAGTACCGCCAGCGGCAACACCAGGGGAACGCCGACGATCCACAGCCCCAGCCCGATGAACACGGCGTCGAGCAGACCGACGAACGCCTGGGAGCGCACGAACGAACCGAGGGTCTCCCAGCCGCGCTCGGCGACCACGGGAACGTCGGTGGCGAGCCGGCCGGGGAGCTGCCGGGTGAGCCACGGCAGGAACCGCGGGCCGTCCTTGAGGAAGAAGAACATCAGGAAGAGCGCCAGTACGGCGGTGACCAGACCACTGAAGATGGTGCTCACACCGGTGACGACCGTGGACACCGTGGTGCCGACGCTGTGCTGAACACGGTCGACCGCGGAGTCGAACGCCGCTGTGATCTGGGCGTCGCCGATGTTCAGCGGCGGCCCGGCAGCCCACCCGCGCAGCTGCTGGATCCCCTTGACCACCCCGTCGCCCAGCTCGCCGGCCTGCGACGCCACCGGCACGGCGATCAGCGCCACGACACCTGCGGCGACCACGAGGAACAGTACGGTCACCAAGGACGCGGCCAGGGCGGGAGGCCACCCGCGCCGGCGCAGGAAGGCGACCAGGGGCCACGTCAGCGTGGTGAGCAACAGGGCCACGACCAGTGGCCAAACCACCGACCACATCCGGCCCAGGAGCCACAACGTCACGGCAACCATCACCAAGACCAGGAGCAACTCGGCGGAGACCCGTGCGGACGCCCGTAGCGCGGACGTCGTCTTTCTCGAACTCAGCGTGTCAGACATGGGCTCACCCTATGGAACGTCCCCGCGCCGACGGCCCCGGACCCGATGGCTGCGGCTCTCGAAGGTGACGGCAGACCGCGCTCCGCGCCCGTGGGTGGGCCGGGCATGGAGCGGGGAATGCAGGGTACTCGCGGGACATGATGGCTGGCGGAGCGGTACGCGAGAGTGTGGAGACCGCCTCGAGAGGCGGCAAGGCGCGGGGGGTGCTGGCCCGGTGCGGCCTGGCGACGCGTGGGTTGCTGTACGTGCTCGTCGGCGTACTCGCGGTGCGCGTCGCCTTTGGTGTGGGAGGCGGCGAGGAAGCGGACCGGACGGGCGCACTGCAGGAGCTCGCGGAGAAGCCCTTCGGTGGCGTCCTCGTATGGGCCATCGGCATCGGCCTGGTCTGCATGACGCTGTGGCGGCTTTCGGAGGCGGCGCTGGGTGCGGCCGGCCCCGACGGGGACAAGCCCGGCAAGCGACTGGCCGCGGTGGCCCGGGCCGTGTTCTACGGGGTCGTCGCGTTCTCCGTGCTCTCCTTCGCCGCAGGCACCGGCGGTGGCGGCCAGTCCGGCGATGAGCAGTCGCGCGATGTGACGGCCCGGGCGCTCGATGTGCCCGGTGGTCCGTGGTGGGTGGGGGCAGTGGGCGTGGGGATCGCCATCGGCGGTGTCGTGATCGCCGTTCAGGCGGCGCGGCGTACCTTCCGCAAGCACTTGGCGATGGGCCGACAGCCCGAGGCGGTCCGCACGGCGGTCGAGATCCTCGGGGTGGTGGGCGGTGTCGCGCGCGGCGCTGTCTTCGCCGCGGCCGGCGTCTTCGTCGTGCACGCCGCCATGAGCTACGACCCGGCGAAGGCGAAGGGGATCGACGACACCCTCCGCACGTTCACCCAGACCCCCGCGGGCCCGTGGCTTCTCGTGGTGGTCGCCGTCGGGCTCGTGCTGTTCGGGTTGTTCTCCTGGGCCATGGCCTGTTGGCGCCGGGTCTGAGCCTGCCGCCCGAGCGCGGAGGCAGTCGGGTGCCCGTTCCTGCGTCCACTGAGAAAGGGAGACGTCTTCGTGCCGCTGACATTCCGCACCTGCAGCAGTACCGGCCGCCGTACCGCCTCCATGAACTTGACCGGCCCCTTCGGCTGGCGCAAGACCCGCCGCGGTTGATCCACGAGATGCGTACCGCGCCAGCCATGTTCCCCCTCGCGTTCCGTCCAGGAGATCCGATGTCCCGTACGAAGGAGTCGGCCGGTCCGGTCGCGAGCCCTCCCCGGTCGCCCCGGGCGCCGTCGGCCGAGATGCGGGTGGCGCGGCTGCGGCGGCGCCTGGAACGGCTGATAGGGATCGCGGCGACCGAGGGCAACGCGCTCACCCCCTTGCGCAACGGGGACGAGATCTTCGCGGCGATGCTCCGCGGAATCCGCGGTGCCCGGTACACGGTGGACATGATGACGTTCGTGTACTGGAGGGGCGACATCGCCCGCGACTTCGCCGAGGCACTTGCCGAGCGGGCCCGCGCCGGAGTGCGGGTCCGGCTGCTTCTCGACGGTTTCGGCAGCCGCCTGATCGAAAGGGGGCTGCTGGACGACATGGAGCGGGCCGGCGTGCAGGTCGCGTGGTTCCGGAAGCCGCTCTACCTCTCACCGCTCAAGCAGAACCACCGCTGTCACAGAAAGGTCCTCGTCATCGACGAGGAGACCGCGTTCACCGGCGGGGTCGGGATCGCCGAGGAGTGGTGCGGCAACGCGCGCAACGCGCGTGAATGGCGCGACACGCACGTCGAGGTCCGCGGACCCGCCGTCGACGGGATCGCCGCCGCGTTCGCGCAGAACTGGGCCGAGTGCCACGACGAACTCTTCGACGACCGGGACCGGTTCGTCGACCACCGCCCACAGGGCGGCGCGATCGTCCAGGTCGTGCGCGGCTCGGCCAGCTTCGGCTGGCAGGACATGCAGACGCTGATGCGCGTCATGCTGGAGTCCGCCGAGGAGCGCTTCCGCCTGGCCACCGCCTACTTCTCACCGGACACGTACTTCATCGAGCTGCTCTGCGCCACCGCCCGGCGCGGGGTCGAGGTGGAGATCCTGCTCCCGGGCCCGCACACCGACAAACGAGTCTGCCGGCTCGCCGGCCAGCACCACTACGCGGAGCTCATCGCCTGCGGAGTGAAGATCTACCAGTACCAGCCGACGATGATGCACGCAAAGGTCATCACCGTCGACCACGTCGCCGCACTGATCGGCTCCACCAACTTCAACCGCCGCTCCCTCGATCACGACGAGGAGGTCATGCTCGCCGTGCTCGACGAGCATTTCACCGGCGTCCTCGACGGACACTTCGACGAAGACCTGGTCGCGAGCGAGTTGATCCAGGAAGGCCGCTGGAAGCGACGCTCCGCCCTCCAGCGAGCCCAGGAACTCGCCGTGCAGCCGGTGCGCCGCTTCCTGTGAGTCCCGCCGTCCCACGAGCCCGCCCGGTCGTCCCTGCCGGCGACGCGGCTGAGCACCCCGGGCCACCCTGCGGCCGGACCAATGTCCCGGTCCACGAGACCGCCACCAGGGCATGGGCGGGCAGTGCACCCTGTAGTGGATCCACGGCGACACGTACGACTTCGACCCGATGTGTTCCGTTCACCCGTGTCGAATCCGTGCCATGGCAAAGACTTGCCCCCGTCAGGCATTCACGTCGGTGCCACCGGGCCGATAGACCCATGGCATGTTCTTCCCCTCGCTCTCTTCAGCCTTCCGCCGCAGGCGCTGGCAGCTGATCTCGGCCGCCACCGCGGTACCGCTGCTGGCATCCGGACTCGCCGCTCTGCAATCACCCGCACAAGCCGCTCCGAACAAGCCCACCGTTCCCGCCCGTTCCTCGACGACCCACAAGGTCACCCTGGTCACCGGCGACGTCGTCACGGTCACCACGATGGCCGACGGCAAGCAGACCGCCGACATCGACCGGCCGGACAGTGCTGTCGGCGGCGTGAAGATCCAGGAGATCGCGGGCGACCTGTTCGTCATCCCGGACGAGGCGGCGCCGCTGCTGGGCACGGACAAGCTGGACCGGCGGCTGTTCAACGTCACCGACCTGATCGAAATGGGCTACGACGACGCGAAGTCGGCCGCGGTGCCGCTGATCGCGACGTACGCCGCGCCGAAGTCCCGCTCGGTCGCACCGCCGACGGCCCCCCGGGGCAGCAAGCTGAGCCGCGAGCTCAAGGGCATCCGCGGTGCCGCGCTCAGCACCGAGAAGCGGCAGGCCCGCACCTTCTGGACCGACGTCGCGCCGCGCGGTGGCACGACGTTGGGCGCGGGTGTGGCGAAGCTGTGGCTCGACGGACGGGTGAAGGCCACCCTGAAGGACAGCGTGCCGCTCATCGGCGCGCCCGAGGCATGGGCGGCCGGGTACACCGGCAAGGGCACCAAGGTCGCGGTGCTCGACACCGGCATCGACGTCAACCACCCCGACTTCGCGGGCCTGATCGACGGCACGACCAGCTTCGTGCCGGGTGAGGGCGTGACGGACGTCAACGGGCACGGCACGCACGTGGCCGGCACGATCGTCGGTTCGGGCGCCGCCTCCGGGGGCGCCGACAAGGGGGTCGCCCCCGGCGCCGACCTGTTCGTCGGCAAGGTGCTCGGCGGCCCGGAGGGGTCCGGTCAGGACTCCTGGGTCATGGCCGGCATGCAGTGGGCCGCTGAATCCGGTGCGGACATCGTCAACATGAGCCTCGGCAACTCCTACCCGACGGACGGCAGCGACCCGATGTCGCAGATGGTCGACGCGCTGTCCGCGCAGTACGGCACGCTGTTCGTCATCGCCGCCGGCAACGCGGGCCCGGAGAGCATCTCCGCCCCGGGCGCGGCCGCCTCGGCGCTGACCGTGGCCGCCACGGACAAGCAGGACCAGCTCGCGTCCTTCTCCAGCACCGGCCCGCTCGCCTACTCCGGCGGCATGAAGCCGGACATCGCCGCGCCCGGCGTGGACATCACCGCGGCCCGATCGCAGGAGATGACCGACGGCGGCCAGGGCCTCTACCGCACCATCAGCGGCACCTCGATGGCCACCCCGCACGTCGTCGGAGCAGCGGCGATCCTGGCACAGCAGCACCCGGACTGGACCGGCGCGCAGCTCAAGGAACACCTGATGAGCACCGCGAAGGGCCTGGACGGCGGGTACTCGCCGTACGAAGTCGGCACCGGTCGTCTCGACGTGGCTGCCGCCGTGCGCACCACGGTTCGCGGCACCGGATCGCTCTTCTTCGGCGACTACATGTGGCCGCACGAGCCGAGCGACGGCGCCGTCACCCAGAACCTGACCTACACCAACTCCGGTTCCGCCGACATCACCCTGAACCTGACCCTGACCGGCGGCGGCGGCTCGTTCACACTGGGAGCCCCCACCGTGACCGTCCCGGCGGGCGGCATCGCCACCGTCCCGGTGACCGGTGACCCGCGCAACGCCTCGGCCGGCCGGCACGTCGGCTACGTCGTTGCCGCCGACGCCGCCACGGGGAAGCCGACGACCCGCACCTCCGTGGCGTTGATCAAGGAAAAAGAGCGCTACGACCTGAACATCAAGCTGGTCGGCCGGGACGGCAAGCCCGCCGCCGGCATGGTCGGGATCAACCTGACCGGCGACAACTGGCCCTGGTCGGTCTACGTCGACGGCTCGACCACCATGCGCATGGCGCCGGGCCGGTACACCGTCACGGCGTACCTCGACGTGGCCGGTGAGCAGGGGGACCGCTCCGGTCTGGCCGTGCTGGTCGACCCGGAGACCATCCTGAGGGACGGCTCCGCCGACGTGGTGCTCGACGCGAGCAAGGCCCGCCTGCTGCAGACGGAGGCGCCGCAGCGCACCGAGGACCGCCAGCGCAAGGTCGACTTCAACGTTCACTACAAGGGCTTCGACGCCTTCATGGACTACCGCAGCGCGTATGTGCTGCCGCCGTCGTACGACGACGTGTACGTGGCGCCGACCGAGGCGATGAAGCAGGGCGACTTCATGCTGGTCACCCGCTGGCGCAAGGGCGAGCCGCTGCTCGCTCTGAGCACGCCGGGCGACCGGCTCCGTTTCGAGACCATGGTGCAGGCGGGCAGCGCCCTGGGCACCGTCACGGACACGCTGAAAGCCGTCTACGCGGGCAGCGGCACGGTCGCCGAGTACGGGAAGGCCAAGGCCAAGGGCAAGGTCGTCGTCATCGAGCGCAGTGACGAGCTCTCCCCGCAGGAGCGCGCCGAGGCCGCAGCTGTGGCCGGCGCGAAGGCGCTGATCGTGGTCAACGACGGGGTCGGCGCGCTGATGGAGTACGTCGGGGAGTCGGCCATCCCGGTCGCCACCGTGCACCGCGACGCGGGCAAGACCCTCATCGCGATGGCCAGGGCCGGCAACCTCGTGCTGACCGTACGGCAGACCGAGTACACGCCCTTCGTCTACGACCTGACCCGGGACTACCCCGGCCGGGTGCCGGACCGGGCCCTGGTCTACAAGCCGGCCAAGGCCGACCTCGCCCGGATAGACGCGCGCTACTACGGCGCCGCGGGCGACCGGCAGGCAGAGGGCTACCGCTCCGACTTCACCCTCGACCCGTCGTTCAACTTCCCGGACACCGAGTGGCACCCGGGCACCCGCACCGAGTGGGTGACCCCGGGTCAGGTCTGGCGCGAGTTCCATGCGCAGGGCGTCGACGGCGCCCTGCCGTGGACGATGGTGTCCGGCGACAACACGTACGCCAAGGGCAGCGCCACCCGTCTGGACTGGTTCGCTCCGGTGACCCGGCCCGCCCAGAGCGAGTCCTTCGGCGTGTACAACTCCCGCTGGGGCAACTACATGACCTGGAACGTGCAGGCGTGGGCCTCCGCCAGCGACACCATGCGGCTGGGCGGCTACCTGCCGTGGGGTGAGACACCATCCCACCTGCAGGTATTCCAGGGCGACACGCTGATCCACGACAATCCGCTCAGCGGAGACATGCAGTGGGTGGAGGTACCGGCGGGCAACCTGCCCTACCGCACCGTCCTCGATGCGGAGCGGCCCGGTGACGTCTTCCGGCTGTCGACGCGCACCCACACCGAGTGGACGTTCATGTCGGACACCGTCGAGTCGGACTCCTTCGAGCCGTTCTCGGCGCTGAACCTGGACTACAAGCTGGAGTCGGACCTGCACGGCGACGTCAAGGCCAATGCGACCCAGCAGATCGCGCTCAAGCCGGTGTCGCTGAACCTCTCGGCGGTCCCCGGCACCATCACCACGGTGAAACTGGACGTCTCCTACGACGACGGCGCCACGTGGCAGAAGGTGAGCCTGACCAAGGGCGCCGACGGCTACTGGAAGGGTTCGTTCAGGACGGCCAAGAAGCCCGGCGGCTTCGTCTCGGTCCGCGCGAGCGCCGGGTCGGACAGCGGGTTCAGCGTCAAGAACGAGATCATCCGGGCGTACGGCCTGCGATGAACCGCACTGCCGGGCCCCGGGGAGGCGATTCCCCGGGGCCCTTCCCATCGCACCTGCTCCCACCAGGGACTATTCAGGGTCTGCCGCCATGTCGCATACTCTCCCCGCTGCGACAAGCGGAAGAGAGTCGGTCGCCGATGCTGGATGTGCTGGGCCTGGAACCCGATGACGAGCGCGTCTACCGAGCGCTGCTCGGACTTCCGAACTCCACCGCGGTGCCGCTGTCGGACCTGCTCGCCCTCCCGCGAGCCCACGTCGACCAGGCATTGGCCCGTCTGGTCGGGTGGGGACTGGTGACCCGGTCGTCGGACGAGCGGTTCACCGCCGCGCCGCCGGCCATGGCACTCGGCGCGCTCATCACGCACCGCCGGGACGGGCTGCGCATGGCCGAGCAGGCACTGGTGACGTTCGCCGAGGAACACCGGGCGGCGATGACCGGGAGCAGCATCAGCGATCTGATCGAGGTGGTCACGGGCGTCGACGCCATCCGCCACCGCTTCCTCCAGGTGCAGCAGGCCGCCCGCACGCAGGTCCGCAGCTTCATCACCGCACCGTTCGTCGCCCTGCCGCCCGACGAGAACACGGCCGAACCCATGGCCATCGGGCGCGGCGTGCACTTCCGGGCGGTACTGGACCGGGCCGTGCTGGCAGAGCCCGGCATCATCGACGATGCGATCGCCGCACTGAGCAGCGGTGTGGAACTACGGGTCGCAGACCAGCTACCGATGAAACTCGTGCTGGCCGACGCCGAGCTCGGCCTCGTCCCGCTCGCCGTCACGCCGGCCGGAGAACCCGGCGCAGTGCTGCTGCACCGCAGCGGCCTGCTGGACGCGATGGACGCGCTGTTCGAGACGGTGTGGCGCACAGCCCAACCCCTCGAACTGTCCGGCACCGGCGGAGAAGCCGAACCCACCGTCGAGCTCCGTGCGGAAGGCCCGACCGACCTGGACAGAAAGATCCTCGCGCTCTTGCTGGCCGGCCTGACCGACCCGATCGCCGCGACGCAGCTCGGCCTGTCGCCACGCACGCTTCACCGACGCCTGCGCCACCTCATGGACATGGCCGGAGTCCGGACCCGGATGCAGCTCGGCGGTCACGCCGTCCGGCACGGCTGGGTGAAGCCGCACTGAACGGGTGCCGCCCTCGGTCGCGGTACCCGGAGAGTTCACCGAAGGGGCCGCGTCCGCTCAGGGGCGGTACCGCAACGGGTGGTCCTCCGGTACCTCGACGACCGCGATCCGCACCCCGTCAGGGTCGGCGATCCACATCTCGATCAGCCCCCACGGCTCCTTCACGGGCGCCCTCAGCACCCGAACCCCCGCCGCCACCAGCTCCTCGTGCGCGGCGCGGACATCGGCGACCTGCAGCCACAGCTGCAGGCCCGGCGCCGGTGGCTCCTCGGAGCGGCCCGAGACCTCCAGGAATCCGCCGCCGAGGAAGTAGACCGTGCCGCGGTCCGGACCGGTACCGAACTCGCGGTAGACGGAGAGGCCCAGCGCCCCGCCGTAGAAGACGCGCGAACGCTCCGGATCCGTGGGGCGCAGCAGGACTCTGCTGCCGAGTACGTGAACCATGATTCGAATCTACGGGGTGCGGCCCCCTCCGCGTACGCGCGGCCCGGCAGCCTCCGCGTCCTGCTGTTCCTGCCGGTGGCCGCTGACGGCGGAAGACGGCATCAACCGCGGTCCGGCCGCGACGGGCAGGGTGATCGACGGTGGGCCTGTTCTCCACTGCGGCTCGTTCAACTACCGCTTCTTGCCGGTACCTTGACGGGCCAGCCAGGTGCCTGGCTTGATTGGGAGCGCTCCCACTCGGCCCCTCATCCACCGAGGAAGGCTTCACCGTGCCTCCTGTCACCTCCGCCCGCGGCGTGCCACGTCGCGCGGCCGCCGTGCTCGCCGGCTTCGCGCTGGCGGTCGGCGGCCTGTCCGCGACCGCCCTGACCCTTCCGGTCGCGGCTGCCGCCACCGTGGCCGCCGCTGCCGACACGCCCGTCCGGGTCAACCAGCTCGGCTACCTGCCCGACGGTCCCAAGCGGGCCACCGTGGCCGGCTCCGCGACAGCCCCGCTCGCCTGGCAGTTGCGCGACGCCTCCGGCGCGGTGGCCGCTTCGGGCGTCACCACGGTGCGCGGCGCCGACCAGGCGTCCGGCCAGTCCACGCACCTGGTGGACTTCGGCGCGTACACCGGCACCGGCACCGGTTTCAGCTTGGTCGTCGACGGCCGGGCCAGCCACCCCTTCGACATCTCCGCGTCTCTGTACGACGGACTGCGCGCCGACAGCATGTCGTTCTTCTACCAGCAGCGCAGCGGCATTGCGATCGATGCCGCCCTGGTGGGCGGCGGCGCGTACGCCCGCCCTGCCGGGCACCTGGGCGTCGCCCCGAACAAGGGCGACACCGGCGTCCCCTGCCAGTCCGGGGTGTGCGACTACCAACTGGACGTGCGCGGCGGCTGGTACGACGCGGGCGACCAGGGCAAGTACGTGGTCAACGGCGGCATCTCCGTCTGGGAGATGGTCAACTCCTTCGAACGGGCCCACCGTTCGGGCGGCGAAGCGGCGCTCGGCGATGCGACGCTGCGACGCTGCGGGTGCCGGAGCGTGGCAACGGGACGCCGGACGTGCTGGACGAAGCCCGCTGGGAACTGGAGTTCCTGCTGCGGATGCAGGTCCCGGTCGGCAAGCCGATGGCCGGGATGGCCTTCCACAAGATGCACGACGCCAAGTGGACTGCCCTGCCGACCCGTCCTGAACTCGACTCTGAACAGCGTGAGTTGCACAAGCCGTCGACCGCCGCGACGCTGAACCTGGCGGCCTCGGGCGCACAGTGTGCGCGGGTGTACGCGTCGTATGACGCCGCGTTCTCCGCGCGCTGCCTGGACGCGGCCCGCCGCGCCTGGACGGCTGCCAAGGCCAACCCGAACGTGCTGGCCCCGGCGAGCGACAACACCGGCGGCGGTGCGTACGAGGACGCCGACGTCTCCGACGAGTTCTACTGGGCGGCGGCGGAACTCCTGGCCACCACCGGCGAGTCCCAGTACCGGGACGCCGTCACCTCCTCCCCGCACCACGCCAAGCCCGTCGACGCGTTCTGGTGGGGCGGCACCGCGACGCTCGGCCGCATCACCCTCGCCACCGTCCCCGGCGCGACCCTCCCCGCCGCCGACGTGACCCGGCTGCGCGGCCTGCTGACCACGGCCGCCGACGGCCACCTGTCCACCATGTCCGGACAGGGCTACGCGGTGCCGCTCCCCGCCACCGGGTACGTGTGGGGCTCCAACAGCTCTGTCTCCAACAACGCGATGGTGATGGCCGTCGCCTACGAGATCACCGGCCAACAACGCTACCGGGCCGGAGCGTTGGAGTCCCTGGACTACCTGCTCGGCCGCAACGCGCTCGACCTCTCGTACGTCACCGGCTACGGCGACCGCTACTCCGAGAACCAGCACCACCGGTTCTGGGCGCACCAGAACGACGCCTCGCTGCCGCACCCGCCGGCCGGTTCCTTCGCGGGCGGGCCGAACGCCGGGCTGGAGGACCCGGTGGCCAAGGAGAAGCTCGTGGGCTGCGCGCCGGCGGCGTGCTACGTGGACGACATCGGCTCGTACTCCACCAACGAGGTGGCCATCAACTGGAACGCCTCGCTGGCCTGGCTGGCGGCCTTCGCGGCTGAGCGGCGCGGCGCTCCGGCGGCGCCCGTGGCCCAGGTGGCCCCGGCGGCCGTGACGGTCCCGGAGGGCGGCTCGGCGCCGGTGGGAGTGCGGCTCTCGGCAGCGCCCGCGCTGAACGTGACGGTGACGGTGGCCCGGAGCTCCGGCGACGAGGACCTGTCGGCGGCCGCGACCCTGGTGTTCACCCCGGCCGACTGGGCGACGGCGCAGCAGGTTTCGGTCCTCGCCGCGCAGGACGCCGACGCGTCGTCGGGCAGCGCGACGTTCACGGTCGGTGGTCCTGGAGTGCAGCCGGCAACGTTCACGGCGACGGAGGCGGACGACGACGCGTCGGCGGCTTCCTGCACGGTGGCGTACCGGATCGACAATGCCTGGAGCAACGGTTTCACTGCGACGGTGACCGTGAGGAACACCGGAACCTCGACGATCTCCGGCTGGACCCTCGGCTGGAGCTTCGCGGGCGATCAGCGGATCAGCAACGGCTGGAACGCCACGGTGAGCCAGTCGGGCAGCACGGTCACCGCTCGGGACACCGGATGGAACGGAACACTGGCACCCGGCGGCAGCGTGAGCTTCGGCTTCCAGGCGGCGTATTCGGGTACCATCGCGATCCCGGCGCGCTACATGCTCAACGGTGCACTCTGCTCCTGAACGATCACCACGTCCTGCCCGCCCGCCGCACCTGGAACTCTGGTGCGGCGGGCCGCTCTCGTGGGGGTCAGCGCTGCTGGAGGGGTGTCCGAGCCAGATCGGTGTTGAAAGGATCAGGATGTCGGCGGCCAGGATCGTGTCGCGGATCTCGGGCCAGGCGTCCCCGTCACCGAGGTCGGTGCTGATTCCGGTCTTCACGTCGTGGTCAGCGATCCGGATGGTCTTGCCGGTGACTCCGTGGTCGGCGAGTGCAGTCATGGCCTGTTCGGCCAGCAGCTGGGAGCTGGACGGCTTCGGGGAGGGGGACAGGGTGCAGACGAGGGCGACAGCCCGCAGGGGTGTGTTGTTCGAGGCTGGCGCGGATCGGCTGTACTTTTCGCGGACTGCTCCCACAGCGCTCTCGTCAGAGCCGGCCTGATGGAGCACGGCGCGTACAGCTGCCAGGAACTCGTCTTGATCCTCCACGGCCGGAACGGTAAAGGCAGGACCAGTCCGTTCCACTCAGCCCCGCAGATCTGCCTCCGATCCGCTTCCAGTCATCAGCTTGGAAGTATCCGGTCTGGCAGGCCTGCACGTGTCAGGAGGAATCCTTTTCGTTGGGGCTGTGCACCGGGCCTCGTCCACCGGGCCTGCCGTGGGAATGGGCGACCATCGTCTCGATGTCGAGCCGGTCAGGTCCGGCCGCCTGCTGGTCGGGCCGGTCCCTGGGTATGGGGCGGGCGTTCGCGCGGGCTGATCGGTTGCTGGTCACCACAATCTCCCTTTCTTGAAGATGTCACCAACTCTTCTGCCCGGATGGGGCACGGACACCGGCCCCCAGCCGTATTCGGGCCTCAGTTCACCGCTGGACGTGCGGTTGGAGTTCGCATGCATGGCCGGGAACTGGACGGGCATACGGTGTCTCGGAGGTTGATAAACATGGTTCCCCTGCTTCTTGTTCTTTTGCTGGTCCTGATCCTCTTCGGTGCAGGTTTCGCCGTAAAGATTCTCTGGTGGGTCGCGATCGCGGTACTTGTGCTGTGGCTGATCGGATTCGTCGCTCGCCCCAAGAGCGGCAGCGGCCGGTGGTATCGCTGGTAGCTGCTTCGTAGAAGCCCAGTTCAGATGGTGGTGCGGCGGCGGTCGGCCATCCCCGGCCGGCCGGGGATGGC
>NZ_JBHVYI010000129.1:0-18422 GCF_042880975.1 Streptomyces sp. NPDC058289 | reverse complement strand
GCCCTGGGTTTGATCCCCTGGCGCCATTTATCCCGCTTGCCCGCGTCGGGGGACGGCGGGGGGGGCGCCGCCGGCGGGGGGGGGGGTACGAGCACCCGCCCCGCGGCCGGGGACCCGCACCCCGCACGGTGCCCCGTGTCAGTGGAAGGCCGCCGCCACCGCACGGTGGGAGCCGTTGAGGTAGTGCTCGCCGATGGAGCGCAGACGGTGCGCGGCAGGGTGGTGGGCCGTCAGGACGCGGGCGTTGCGCCAGAAGCGGTCCAGGCCGGGAGCATCGGCGAGTTCCAGCACGCGCGCCGTGACGTGCAGGGCGGCCTTCGACGTCACCGTCTCGGCCGTGGCGACCAGGGCGGCGATGCCCGCGGGTTCGTCGGCATCGAGCTGGGTGCCCGTGTCGAGGGCCTGCGCCATCACCTCGGTCGCCCGGTCGACCACGGCGGTGGCCGTCTGGGCGGCGGAGGCGAGCTCCCCGTACGTCAGGAAAAGGTCCGGGTCCGCACCGGGCAGCCGGTATGCGTGACCGCCCCTGCTGAGGTCGCGTGCTTCGGTGAGGGCGCCCTCGACGATCCCGAGGCCGACGTGGCACAGGGCCAGCCGGAGCGCCGGATCGGCGAGTGAGGTGAAGGGAGCGGTCGGCTCCTCGTCGTACGGGCGGCGGCCCAGCACCTGGCCGGGCGTGACGGTGACCCGGTCGAAGGCCACCTCGCCGGCGCCCACCACGCGCTGCCCGAGGCGGTCGTGGGCGGGTTCGATGCTCATGCGCGGAACGCCGGGTGAGATCCGTACGACCAGGACGTCACCGGTCACCGCGCAGACGGCGTCGACCACGATCTGGTCGGCGACGGCCACCGCCGTATCCACGAAACGACGCCCGTTGAGGACGTAGCCGGTGTTGCGGGGCTGCAACGTGAGGTCCGGCCCGCCGGTGTCGTCATCGGGTGCCGGAGTGCTGGTGGCGCCGGTCCACAGCCACTGCTCGCGCACCGACTCCTCTTCGAGGGCGGTCGCGTGGTGACGGCTCGCGTAGAAGCGTCCGCTCCATGCGTGCACGTAGTGGCGGGCGAGCACGTCGCCGACGGAGCTGTCCGCCGTGGAGAGCTTCCGTATGACGGTGCATCCGGTGCGCCAGTCCGCTCCCCGGCCCGGCCCGGGCGGGGTGAGGCCGGCCGGCAGGCCGGCCTCCCGCAGTCGGGCCACCTCGTCGGTCGGCGGCCTGCCCGCCCGGTCGCGGAAGATGGCGTCCGCGGCGAGATCGTCCGCCACGTCTTGGGCGGTGCGCAGGAGCGCCGCCCGGCGCTGCTCGTCGGCGGACCGACGGTCGACGGTGCTCGGTGTCGTCGGCACGGGAGTCACCGACACGCCCGGGCGTCGCTGCGTGGCGCTGGGGCTGGGCGGACAGCGGTGCCATGGGGGGCGGCGGTGGTCATGTCGGCTACTCCGGAACGTTGTTGGGGGCTTCGGCCGGTTGCTCGCTGGGTGGCGCGGGAGGCGCGCGGACGGCGCTTCGCCGTATCCCCACCTTTCCCATCGGATTGATAGGGATACTTGCCCGAAGCAGCCTTCTCGGCAAGTGCGTGACCGCATGGCGGACAGTCAGGTCTTGAAATGAGAGACGACAGGGGGGTCACGCTTTCCTATCCAATCAGTAGGAAAGTATTGACGCGGGCCCGTCGAGCACCTCACGATGTGCCCATGTCCCCGTCGCAGCCGTTGCTCGTACGTCGCAGGCACGTTGACTTCCGTCTCGTCGCCAGCGCGGTCTGCCGACCCGGCTAGGGCTCTTCGACAGGGCATTTCCCCGTAGCGCGCAGGCGATTCGGCCGCCGCTTCTCTCCGCATGGCTTCCTCGTCTCCTGGCAAGGGTTCTCCCGGCGCCGGCCCCTCTGAGGCTCCCCGCTGAACCACTGGGGTCCGCCGCCCGTACGGGCGTGCCCGCTCTCCCCGTCGGATCCGTCATGGATCCACCGTGGATCCGCCATGGATCAGCCGTGCCCCGTCGTGGCCGAACACCCGGCATCCGTAGTTCACTCCGAGCAGCCGAAGGGGCTCATCGTGACCACCGCACTTCCCGCGCCCGCCACCCCGCCGCGCCGTTCCCCGGCCTCCCGACTCCACCTGGTCGGTGACCACCCGACCGTCCTCCCCGCCCACGGAACGGTCGGCGGCCGTGTCGGATACCTCGTGTTCCTGCCCGCGAACGTGGACCCGGTGGAGCTGATGGCAGCGCACGGTGTACGCCCGGAGGTTCATCCCCTCGATCCCAGAACGCCGGGGGCTCCCGATCCGGAACTCGCCTCCCCCATCGAGCCCGTCCACGCCGACGACGCCATCCGGGTCGATCGGGAACGCCGGCTGGTCGAGGTCGCCGGGCGCGAACTGGAACTGACCTACCTGGAGTTCGACCTTCTGTCCCACCTCGTGGCACACCCGCACACGGTTCACTCTCGGGATGCGCTCATCTCGGGCATCTGGGGTTACGGGCACGTCGGCGACGGCCGCACCGTCGACGTCCACGTGGCCCGGCTGCGCCGCAAGCTCGGCCCCGCCTACCGGGGCCGCATCTCCACGGTGCGACGCGTGGGCTACAAATACGTGCCCGACCACCAGTAGTAGGTGCAGAGTCCTCCATCCGGGAACGGGATCGTGTAGATCGCCACGTGACCAGTCCGACAATTTTCCCATACAAGGTCAACATCGACAGAACGGCTCGAAAAACGTAATTGCGTTCTGAACGCCTTGACTTGACGGGCAGTTGGGCATAGACCTGTCGTACCGGCCGGGCGAGGGGGAGACCCGCCGGACCGTACATATGACGGGGATGCCGGACGCCGTGACCGTTCGCTGGTCGGCGGGTCCGTCGCCTCATCGGAACCGGCGCTCTGGTTGCCGGTCCACATCAGTCGGGTTCCGTGCGGGCGGCGGACCGACGACATGGCCCCGAGGGCATCAAGACGTGGCAGGTGGGGACGCGCGAACGGTGGATACCGGCGCGCGGATGCTGCCGTGATCCGCCCTGGGGCCGTACGCGATGCGCGTACGAGCGAGAGAAGGGGTGGTCGGCATGAGCCGACCCGACATGATGCGAGGACCCACCGGCGGGCAGGTGAGCGACAGCTCCCGCCGCCAGGCACTCGCCGACTTCATGCATCCGCAGGCACCGATGTCCAACGTCGTCGGCTTCGGCCACGGCGTGAAGTGGACCGGTGGACAGCCGACCGGCGAGCCCGCCCTGCTGGTCTTCGTGAACCAGAAGGTTCCCGAGTCGATGCTCCCCGAACGGGACGTCGTGCCACGGCAGATGGACGACGGCACTCCGACCGACGTGATCGCGGTCGGCCACGTCTTCGCCCAGCGCAGCCAGCAGCCGCGCCGGACGTTGATCGAGCAGGACGATCTCGCCTACCGGGCCGACGGCGGCGCACGCGACCAGTCGACGCAGCTCTCGCACGCACAGCCACTGCTCCAAGAGGGCTCCGGAATCGGCTTGTTCGAACCGCAGTTGCTCAGGCGCAGGATGCGGCCGTGTCCGTCCGGCTTCTCCGTCGGCAACGTACGGGTGACGGCCGGCACGCTCGGCAGCGTGGTGTACGACTTCCTTCCGGGTGCGTCCACCGATCCGCCGGGCCCGGGGCTCGGCACGCCCGCGAGGTTCTACATCCTCAGCAACAACCACGTGCTGGCGGACTCGAACCAGGCGCCGGCGGGAAGCGCCATCGTCCAGCCGGGCACGTTCGACGGCGGGCGGGACCCCGCCGATCGGATCGCGACGCTGGACCGGTTCATCACCATCCAGTTCGCCCCGCTGATCCCCGTGGAGCGGCACAACAACATCGTGGACGCGGCGCTGGGCGCGGTCGAGTTCCAGGACGCGACCCGGGACCAGTACTTCAGCGGCGTACCGCGGGCCTGGCGGCGCAAGGCCAACGTGGCCGTGGGCGACCTCGTCCGGAAGACCGGCAGGACGACGAACGTCACCTTCGGTCGGATCATCTCGGTCGACGCGACGATCGACGTGAACTACGGAGCGGCGGGCACCGCACGCTTCAAGGACCAGATCCTGACGACCAACATCTCCGCGGGCGGCGACTCCGGTTCGCTGGTGACCTCCCAGGACGGTGTCGCGCTGGGGCTGCTCTTCGCCGGCTCCCAGGTCATCACCGTGGCCAACCACATCGAGAACGTCCGGACCCTGCTGCGTGTCGAGATCGCCGAGCAACTCGCCTGACAGGAAAGGGTTCCTGACCACCGTCAGCAATCCGGAGAGGACTCTCCGCATGACCGTTCACGCACAGAAGACGTCGAAGGGCCGGCAGACCGGCCGCGAGCACCGCTTCCTGAACTCGCAGGGAGCCGAGGTGAAGACCCGCGACGAAGCGTTCGCGCCGGTCCGGGAGGTTTCGGCGGAAGCCGTCTCGACCACCGCGAAGCTCCAGCTCCACAACGGCCCGACCACCTTCGACATGGAAGTGACGTACAACCCGAACACCTACCCGTACGTGGTGACGGGCGGCCGGATCACCTCGGGCATCTGCGGCGCTCCGTGGGACATCACGGGCGGCTCCTTCGGGGAGCAGCTGAGACTGGAGGCCAAGCGGACGGGGCCCGGTTCGTGCGCAGACTCCGTCACCATCGTCGGCGAGTACCAGAACCCGCCGTCCTACCGCGGGACGTACGGCTTCCAGGGCGCCACGTCCACGTTCAAGCACACGACACGGTACGAATGCTGACCCCCTGCGAGGAGTGACAGGGCGAACGGACGGCCCCTGGCCACCAGGGCCCTGTCCACCACGGCCTCTGTCCACTACGGCCTCTGTCCACTACGGCCCCTGTCCACCCCGGCCGCGGGCCGGGTGGGCAGGGGCCGCTCCAGCGGTGTTCAGCTCGTGCGGGCCAACGGCTGCCCGGCGAAGCTCACCCCTGCCAGGCCGTGGGCCATGAGGTTGCGAATGTTGGCGTGATCGGTGCCGTTCGGCGTCGCCAGCACGCTGCGGTAGTGCTCACCGAACGCCTGCAGCGCTTCTTGGTCGCTCAGGCCTTCCAGCAGGGCCAGTCCCAGGGTCTTGCAGGAACCCTCGTTCTCGCCTGCGGCATTCTCCACTTCCCCGTTGCGGAACGCCTGCGGCTGATACGCGTAGTGCGCGGCGACGAAGGCCAAGGTGTCGGCGAACTCGTGCTCACCTGACGCAAGGCTTGCCCGCAGCGAGTTCAGATCAGTCATGTTGGTTCCCCTGGGTTGAGCAGACGGTCCGATTGCCGTCCGTGACCGGACGACATTACCCGCTTGTGGCCGGCCTGAAGGAATCGCGCGACACGTCCGAACGAGCGGCATCTGCGCAGGTCACGATGTGCGTCGGTGTGTCTGTCCCGCTGTGCGGCGGGCGGATCAGCGCAGTCCGGCGAAGAGATCGGTCTCGGGTACGGTCGCGTCGGTGGCGCCCTTGACGCGTACGAAGGTCTCCACGCCCATCAACTCGCCGAACCTATCCTTGCCCATCTTGAGGAAGAAGATGTTCTCGCCCTGGCTGGCGTGCGCGGCCAGCGAATCGTACTTCTGACCGCTGTACGCGCTGGCGTCCACCCAGGTGGTGATCTCATCGTCCGGGAGGCCGATGTCGGCCAGCGCGGCGGCCTCGGCAGGATCCGGCTCCGGCATGTCCTCCTGGAACTCGCGCATGACCTCCCCGAACCGCTGCATCGCCGACCGGGGCATCGTCGTCCAGTACACCTTCGGTGTCAGCTCGGTCATCTCCAGTGCCGCCATCGTGATGCGGTGGGCCTGGATGTGGTCGGGGTGGCCGTAGAAGCCGTTCTCGTCGTAGGTGACGACCACGTCGGGTCGGTAGTGCCGCATGAGTTCCGCGAGCCGGGCGGCGCCTTCCTCGACGGGGGTCTGCCAGAAGGATCCGGGAGCGTCGTTGCTCGGCCAGCCCATCATCCCGGAGTCGGCATAGTCGAGGGTCTCCAGATCGCTGATCTTCAGCACGTCACGGCTCACCTCGAGCTCTTGCCGGCGCATCGAGGCGACGGCTGCCGGGTCGTGCCCGGGAGTGCCCGGCTTGGTGCCCCCCGGTCCGTCACCACATCGTCCGTCGGTACAGGTCACGAGAACCGTGCGGATGCCCTCCGCCGCGTACTGCGCGAGGACCCCTCCGGTGCTGGTGGCCTCGTCGTCGGGGTGGGCGTGTACTGCCATGAGCGTCAAGGGCCGGTCGGTCATGAAAAGCAGTCCTCCTGCAGAAATACGTCTTGGCCTGAGCGTGCGGCGGGCGTACCGCGATCCCGGGGCCGGACCCCGGCGGGGCGCACGACCTCGCGGTCTGCCCTGCCCCCGTCGATACGGCACCGACCCCACGCTCGGTTCAACCGTGCCGGCGGGGCCGGTTGTTCCCGGCGCCGCCGCTCGGATCCACTCGCAAGGGGGCTGAGGCGGCTCCTGCCACCAGAAGTATCCCGCGGTGGCCGCGCCCGAGGCGGTACTGGCGCTGGAGCAGGCGGCGCGCGAGGCGGGCGTCCCCGTTGAGAGCTCCGCAGCGCCAACGAGGCGACCGCTAGCCGGCCTTGAGGGTGCCGCCGTCGATGACGTGGTCGGCGCCGTGGATGTTGGCGGCGCGTTCGGACAGGAGGAAGGCGACCAGGTCGGCGACCTCCTCGGGCGTGGTGATGCGTCCCGATGCGAGGCCGAACTGCGCGGGGATGTTCGCGAGGAGATCGCTGTGGCTGACGCCGTAGGCGTCGGCCACCTTGCCGCCGTAACCGTTCGGGTCGGTCCACAGCGGGCTCGCGACGAAGCCGGGAGAGACCGTGTTGACGCGTACGCCGCGCGGTGCCAGTTCCTCGCTGAGCCGCTTGCTGAGCTGGTTCAGCGCGGCCTTGGCTTCGGCGTAGCCGACCGGTGAACCGGCGGGCACGCGGGCGTTGATCGACGATATGTTGACGATCGACCCCTTGCGCTCCAGGATGCTCGGCAGCGCCGCCCGGGTCGTCCAGACCGCGCTGAACAGGTTGAGGTCGAAGATGGCCTGCCATTGATCGTCGTCCACGTCGAGGAAGCCGCCCAGGGACAGCCCGTCCGGATCGCCGGCGCCGACGTTGTTGACCAGGAAGTCGATCCCGCCGACCGCGTCGATCGCCTCCCGGACCACCCTCGTCGCCCCGTCGCGCGTGCTCAGGTCGACGGACACGGTGGCGGCGGCGGCCTTCTCCAGCTCGGGCGTGATGGTGCGTGCGGCGCCCACCACCCTGACGCCCTCCGCGGACAGTGCCTGGGTGATGGCGAGGCCGATGCCGCGGCCTGCGCCGGTGACGAGGGCGGTCTTTCCGCTGATTCCGAGGTCCATGACTCCGCTTTCTTCGGCTGTTTTCTTCGGCTGTGCGTTTTCTTGAACTACAGGTCAAAAACTAGGGCGTAAAAAATGCCCCCGAAAGGGCATTGCAGGTCAGAGGCCCGCCACGGCGGTGTCGATGACCCCGTGCAGCGTCGGCCCGTCGAAGGTCTTGGCCATGACGCGCAGCCCCACGATGGTGTTCAGGAGGAACTGCGCCTGCGCCCTGGCATCGACCTCGGGGGCGACGTCGCCGTCGCGGCGGCCCTGCTCGATGCGGTCGGTGAGGAGCTGGATGGTGCGCTGCCCCATGCGGTGAACCGCCCGGGTGGCCTCCTCGTCCCGTCCGCCGAGTTCCAGCGCGGTGTTGGTGCCGAAGCACCCGCGCCTGACGGGTCCGTTCAGGTCCGTGTCCACGAGGAGGGTGAGGTAGCCGCGGATGCATTCCTTGGTCGTGCTCGGCCGGGCGAGGAACTCCTCGGTCATCTCGGAGCCGGCGCGCCCGTAGAGCTCGAGGGCCTTGCCGAACAGCGCCCGCTTGGATCCGAAGGCGTGGTACAGGCTGCCCTTGGCCACCCCGGTGACCTCGGCGAGGTCCGCGGGGGAGGTGCCGGCGTAGCCGTTGGTCCAGAACGCCTCCATCGCCTGTGCGACGACCGCGTCCGGTTCGAAGTTCTTCGGCCTGCCCATGACGTCACGCTATCGATTCTTGACCCAAGGGTCAAGAATTCGGGGCCTTCGTGCCGCGGGCATACAATCCCAGCTTCCGGACCGAAGGAGCCACCGCCCGTGATCGTGATAGCCCACCTCAGCGACGTCCATCTCGATGGCGGGGACCGGGCCGCCGAACGGACCCGTGTCGTCATGGAATACCTGGAGGGGCTCCCGTACGAGCTCGACGCGGTGCTGGTGAGCGGGGACATCGCCGATCACGGGCGCCCGGAGGAGTACGAGGAGGTGCGCAAGGCCCTCGGCTCCCGCCATCCGCTGGTCGTCTGTCCCGGGAACCACGACGACCGCACCGCCTTCCGGCGCGGCCTGCTGGGGGAGGAGCGCCCGTCCGCGGCCCCGGTCGACCAGGTGCTGCGCGGCGACGGTTTCGTCCTCGCGGTGTGCGATTCCTCCGTCCCCGGTGAACACCGGGGATTCCTGGAGGACTCGACGATCGACTGGCTGGACGGGGTGCTCATCGACACCCCGCGCGAGGTGCCCGTCCTGGTCGCCTTCCACCACCCGCCCGTCCCGCTGCACATCCCGTACGTGGACGGCATCCGGCAGTTCGGCGAGGAGCGGCTGGCGGCGCTGGCCGAACGGCACCCGCACCTGACGGCGTTCCTGTGCGGGCACGCCCACACCGGCGCGGCGACCACCTTCGCCGGGCGGCCGCTGCTCGTGGCGCCGGGCGTGGTGTCCACGACGAGGCTCCCGTGGGAGGCGGCGTCCGGGGACAGCGAGTACATCCACACGGACGAGCCGCCGGCCGTGGCCTTCCATGTGATCGGCGAGGACGGCCGGCTGACGACCCACTACAGGGTGGTCGTGGCGCGCCGGTAGCCGGAGCCGTCGCGGGTGCGGGTGAGGTGCCCGGCGATGACCAGGTACCGCCGCAGCGCCGCGCAGTCCTCGTGGACGGTGAGCAGTAGCTCGTTCACCTCCGGCTCCGTGTACGCGCGGTCCGCCGCGAAGAGGGTCTCGGCGAGGTGGACGAGCAGCTGCTCGCGGCGGGCCGCCTTGCGCGGGATGGCGGCGAGGCGGCCGCCGGCGGTGAAGAGGTCGGTGACGCCGCGTCGGGTGCGCGTGCTGGTTTCTGCGGTGCTTTGTGACATGCCAGGGAGCTTCACCCGACCGGTGGCCCCGGGGCAACGGATTTTCCCGCGCGGGTAAAAGTGACGGTCGTTCATCTTACTGAGTGGTAGCACCTGCCAGTACCCTCCCCGTGACCGGTTCCTGCCCCCCACGGAGGAGCACGTATGCGACGCCCCGCCACGCGCACGAGAACTGCCGTCGCCACCGCACTCATCGCCCTCGGAGCGGCCCTGCTGACACCGGCCGCCTCGGCGGCCGACGCCCCGGCGCCACTCCCGATCGCCGACCCCACCGACTACTGCGGACAGCAGTGCGCGGACATCCTGCCGCCCGGCCAGAGCGGCAACGCCACCCTCGCCCAGATCCTCGCCCACAAGGCGTTCGGCACCCTGCCCGCCCACACCTCCGACCAACTGGCGCGCTACGACTCGCTGGTGGCCGGCTATCCCGGCCTGACCGACGCCAAGGTCAACGAGTTCTTCAACGACGCCTCCTTCGGCGTCCCGGCCGACCAGGTCGAGTCCACCACGCGCCCGCGCTCCGACGTCACCATCACCCGGGACAAGAAGAGCGGCGTCCCGCACATCAAGGGCACCACCCGCTACGGGACTTCCTTCGGCGCCGGCTACGCGGCCGCCCAGGACAGGCTCTGGCAGATGGACCTCTTCCGGCACGTCGGCCGGGGCGACCTCACCCCCTTCGCGGGCGGGGCCCTCGCCAACCAGGGACTGGAGCAGCAGTTCTGGCCGCAGGCCCCGTACACCGAGGCGGACCTCCAGGCCCAGGTGGACCGGATCCGGACCGCGGAGGGCGAGCGCGGAAGGCTCGCGATGGAGGATGCCCAGGCGTACATCGACGGCATCAACACCTACCGCGTGCAGTCCAAGAACGGCCGCTACTTCCCCGGCGAGTACGTGCTGACCGGACACATCAACTCGATCACCAACGCCGGTGAGATCAAGCCCTTCAAGCTCACCGACCTGATCGCCCTCGCCTCCGTCGTGGGCGGCCTGTTCGGCGGCGGCGGAGGCGGCGAAGTGCAGGCCGCGCTCTCGCTGTTGTCCGCGCAGCAGACGTACGGCCTGGAGGAGGGCACCCGCGTCTGGGAGTCCTTCCGCGAGCGCGAGGACCCGGAGGCCGTGCTCACCGTCCACGACGGCACGAGCTTCCCCTACGCGCAGAAGCCCGCCGACCCCCGGGGCGCGGCCCTGCCCGACGCCGGCTCGGTCACCGCCGAGCAGCTCGTGTACGACCGTACGGGCTCGGCCGCGACCGCCGCGGCGGCAAATCCGCCGAAGCTGATGAAGCCGAGCATGTCCAACGCCCTGCTCGTCTCCGGCGCGAAGACCGCGAGCGGCCACCCGGTCGCCGTCTTCGGCCCGCAGACCGGTTACCTCGCGCCCCAACTCCTCATGCTCCAGGAGCTCCAGGGCCCGGGCATCAGCGCGCGCGGCGCCTCCTTCGCGGGCGTCAGCATGTACGTACAGCTCGGCCGCGGCCAGGACTACGCCTGGAGCGCCACCTCGGCCGGTCAGGACATCACCGACACCTTCGCCGTCGAACTGTGCGAGCCCGGCGGCGGCGCCCCCACCAGGACGAGCACCTCGTACCTCTACCGCGGCACCTGCACGCCCATGGAGAAGCTGGAACACACCAACGCCTGGAAGTCATCCGTCGCCGACCCCACCCCGGGCGGCTCCTACCGGATGCAGGTGTGGCGCACGAACTACGGCATCGTCACGCACCGCGCGACCATCGCGGGCAAGCCCGTGGCCTACACCGCGCTGCGCTCCACGTACCGTCACGAAGCCGACTCGATCATCGGCTTCCAGATGTTCAACGACCCCTCCTACGTGAAGGACGCCCGCACCTTCCAGGAGGCGGCCCAGCACATCGGCTACGCCTTCAACTGGTTCTACGCCGACTCGCGCGAAGCGGCGTACTACAACAGCGGGTCGAACCCGGTCCGTCCGGCCGGAGTCGACGCGGCGCTGCCCGTCCAGGGCAAGCAGAGTTACGAATGGCAGGGCTTCGACCCGGTCGCCAACACGGCGGCCTACACCCCGCCCGCCGAGCACCCGCAGTCCATCGGCCAGGACTACTACATCAGTTGGAACAACAAGCAGGCCAAGGGATACGGCGCGGCCGGATTCGGGATGGGCTCCGTCCACCGCGGCGACCTCCTCGACCAGCGCGTCAAGCCGCTCGTCGCGGCGGGCGGCGTGACCCGGGCCAAACTCACCCAGGCCATGGCCGACGCGGCGGTCACCGACCTGCGCGCGGAGAACCTGCTGCCCGAACTGCTGGCCGTGCTGCGCAGTGCGCCCGTCACCGATCCGGCCGTCGGGGCCGCGATCGACAAGCTCGCCGCGTGGCAGGCCGCGGGCACCGAGCGCAAGGAGACCGCGCCCGGTTCCAAGACGTACGGGCACGCGGACGCCGTCCGGATCATGGACGCCTGGTGGCCGCTGCTCGTCGAGGCCGAGTTCAAGCCCGGCCTCGGGGCGCCGCTCTACGATGCCCTGCGCGCCTCGCTCACCGTCGACGAGGCACCCAACGCGGGCCACGGGCCCACCGGTTCGCACGCCGGCTCGGCCTTCCAGTACGGCTGGTGGAGCTACGTGGACAAGGATCTGCGTACGCTGCTCGGCCGCCCGGTGTCCGGACCCCTGGCCCGGGCCTACTGCGGGAGCGGTTCGCTGCCCGCGTGCCGGGACGCGATGACGGCAACGCTCAAGCAGGCGGCGGCCGCCACCCCCGCCGCCGTGTACCCGGCGGACGGGACCTGCGCCGCGGGCAACCAGTGGTGCGCGGACGCGATCGTGCAGCGTCCGGTGGGCGGCCTGTCCCACCCGCAGATCAACTGGCAGAACCGGCCCACCTATCAGCAGGTGGTGGAGTTCCCCGCCCACCGCTGAGGTCCCTGCGCACGAAGGCCCGCCGGCCCCGGAGCGTTCCGGGACCGGCGGGCCTCCTCGCGTACGGGCAGGTCACGCCCCGCGGGGCTGCTCGCGCCGCTTGACCGCACGCAGCACCACGAACTTCGGCTCGCTGGCGGCGACTTCGCTGTTGCCGAAGAGGCGCCGGAGGTGGGTGTGGTACCCCATGTGGCGGTTGGCCACCACCCACAGCTCGCCGCCCGGCCGCAGCACCTTGCGCGACTGCGCGAACATCCGCAGCGCCGTCGCGTCGGTCGTCGCCTGGTGGGAGTGGAAGGGCGGATTGCAGAGCACCAGGTCCACCGAACCGGGCGGCAGCATCGAGACGCCGTCCCCGACGATGAACTCGGCCCGGTCCAGGCGTCCTTGGATGTTGGCGCGGTACGTGGCCTCGGCCGAGGCCACCGCCTGGTACGACTCGTCGGTGAAGACGACCTCGGCCTCCGGATCGGCCACCGCGACCGCAGTGCCGACGATGCCGTTGCCGCAGCCCAGGTCGACGACGCGGGCGCCGTCCGTGTTGGTCGGAATGCTCTGCAGGAAGAAGCGGGTGCCGACGTCGAGCCGGTCCGCGCAGAAGATCCCCGCGTGGTTGACCACGGTCAGACCGGAGCCGGACCCGGCGTCCTGGTCGACGGTGTACGTCACCGGCCACGGGCCGTCGGTCCGGGGATGCGCGGCTCCGGGGTTCCCGGGCGTGCAGAAGATCAAGCGGGCCTTCTTCTCGGCCAGCGAGGTCTTCGTCGGACCGAGGATCTTCTCGAAGAGCCGCAGCGTGGAGGTGTGGATCTCCTTCACCATGCCGGTTCCGACGACCACGGTGCCCGCGTGCACGTGCGGGGCCAGGCGGTAGAGCATGTCCTCCAGCAGCGCCAGGCTCTTGGGCACCCGCACCAGCAGCACGTCGATCCGCTCCGGCGGCGCGTCCTGCGTCGTCAGCAGCGTCACGGTGCTCTTGGCGGTCCCGATGCCGTTGCGGTCCAGATTGGCCGCGGTGGCGGAGCGGGTCAGGCTGGAGTCGGTGATCTGGGTGGGGTGGTGCGCGGCCAGCGCCGTCGTCAGCGCCCCCCAGCGGTCCCCGATCACGGTGATCTGCCCGGCGCCGGCCAGATCCACCGGGCCGCGGTCGCCCGTACCGGAATCGAGGTGGCGGAGCAGGTACTCGTCGGCGGCGTCCCATGCGAAGAGCCGGTCGCGCGGGTCCTCGGGGAAGCGGGCGAGCTCGTAGGAGCCGAAGGGCGTGGTCAGACGGTTCATATTGCCCCCAGGCTAACCGAGGGACCGCCCCGGTCCCGCACGGGCGGGGCCGGGAGAGTCGGCGGCGCCGCACACGGCCGCGCCGCAGAGCCCGCCCGGGACACCCGGATCCCGTACCGCCACGGCACGGCGCCTCCACCGCCCGGTACCGCTACTCCGGGAAATCCCCGGCCATCGCGGCGGCGATCCGCAGGTACGGAGTCGCCTCGGCCGCCCGGCCCTGGCGCTCCAGGGTCCGCCCGAGCATCAGCTGCGCGTAGTCCTCCACGGGCCAGCGCTCCAGGAGGGCGCGGAGCTCGCGCTCGGCCTTGGAGAGCTGGGCGGAGTGGTAGTAGGCACGGGCCAGCAGCAGCCGCGGAGCCAGCAGCTCGGGCGCCTCGGCCGCCACGCCGTGCAGGACGCGGGCGGCGTTCGCGTACTCCTTCGCCTCGAAGAAGAGCTGCCCGCGGTCCCACCGCTCGGCGGCGGTCCCGTGCTCCAGGTATCCCTGATGTGCGTCGATCGCGCCCGTCACGTCCATCGCGCCCCTCTGCCCTCTCTCTTTCCTTCGTGTCGTTCCGTCCGGCTGCTGCAACACGTGGATCCGTACGCACATTCCCCTGACCGCGGCGGCTGCGCCGGGACTAAGTTGTGCGGTATGAGCAATCTCGATCGCCAGCCCGCTCTCTCCACCTGCGGCGGCCGCGGGTTCGTCGTCGCCGAGCCCGTGCGCGAGCTCCTGAGCCCGCGCACCGTCAAACTCGGCGAGTCCACCGAGGTCCGCCGGCTCCTCCCGAACCTGGGCCGCCGCATGGTCGGCGCCTGGTGCTTCGTCGACCACTACGGTCCCGACGACATCGCCGACGAGCCCGGCATGGCGGTGGCCCCGCACCCCCACTCGGGCCTCCAGACGGTCAGCTGGCTCCACGAGGGCGAGGTGCTGCACCGCGACAGCGTCGGCAGCCTGGCGACGATCCGCCCGCGCGAGCTCGGGCTGATGACCTCCGGCCGGGGCATCAGCCACTCGGAGGAGAGCCCGCGCCCGCACGCCCGCTTCCTGCACGGCGCGCAGCTGTGGGTGGCCCTCCCGGACGCGCACCGCGACGTGGACCCGCACTTCCAGCACCACGCGGACCTCCCGCAGGTCAGCGCCCCGGGCCTGACGGCGACGGTCATCCTGGGCACCCTGGACTCGGCGACCTCGCCCGGAACCGCGTACAGCCCGATCGTCGGCGCGGACCTGGCCCTGGCGGCGGGCACGGAGACCCGGCTCCCGCTGAACCCGGACTTCGAGTACGCGGTCCTGTCGATGTCGGGCGAAGCCCACGTCGACGGCGTACCCCTCCTCCCGGGCGCGATGCTCTACCTCGGCTGCGGCCGCACGGACCTCCCCCTGCGCGCGGTCTCGGACGCCGGCCTGATGCTGCTGGGCGGCGAGCCGTTCGAGGAGGAGATCGTGATGTTCTGGAACTGGATCGGGCGGTCCCAGGAGGATATCGCGGGATTCCGCGAAGACTGGATGACCGGCGCCCGCTACGGCGAGGTGAAGGGCTACGACGGCCCTCCGATTCCGGCCCCCGAACTTCCCCCAACTCGTCTGAAGCCTAGGGGAAGGGTGCGCTGAACTGGGCTGATGCCCGGGTTGCGGTCGGATGAGGCGGCTGTCATCTCGTTCCGGTTCCAGAGGTCTGGCGGAAGGGGACGCCGTCTCTGGAGGGGCTTCCTGATCTTGAGGTCGTGTCTCATGTGAACCAGGCTGTGGTCAGGTCCAGTCGGACGAATGCTGACCCTTTGCTGGCGGGGCCTCCAGTAAGGAGTCCACGCTGCGGATCGGTCTACCGGCTGCCGCACCCGGTCGTTGAACTGGTGGGGGAGTGCTTACGTCGAGGGCGTGGTTCGGCCGATGAACATGCCGGCGGCGGCGGAGCGATCACCGTCTGGGTATGCCGTTTCCCCTGGGCTCGCCGGATCTTGGCGTGCCATCCGAGGAGTCGAAGGCGTGTAGGCCTCGGCATGTTCCTCCTGCCGTTGCGGCGACATCCTACGGACGAGGGTGCACGCGGCGTTCACCACCAGGCGCCGGCGGAAAGGGGCCCGACCGGAAGCCTTGCGAGGGAGCCGATGTCCGATATGCGTGCCCCGCCTTCGCTCTCCCAGGCGTCTTCCCGGTTGCGAAGGTCGGGGCTTCGGCCGATGACGGCTTCGGCGGCGATCAGTGCGCCCGCGGTGAGGACGCTGCCGGGCACGGAGGCCGCTGCCATGAGGCGGGCCGCGGCGGCGGGTGCGGTCTGGGGCGGAACGACAAGGAGGTCCCAGCGGTCGACGGTGTAGGAGAGCAGGATCAGCTTGTCGGGGTCCTGTTCGGTGAACCAGCCCACGTGCAGGGTGTGCCCGGCGACGGGCACCGTGTGCGGGATGACGGGCCAGCGGGTGGGGTTCACGGTGACGCGGGTGATGCGCCCCCAGGGCTCGGCCAAGGCGGCGATGAGGAGGGGGAGTTCTGCTGTGAGGTCACGGGAGCGGGGCCACCAGGCGCCGTCCAGTTGCCCGGCGAGGGTGGTCTTCGGCGTGAGCACGAGGCGAGCGGGGCGAGGAGGCGCGGCAGCGGAAGGCGCGGGAGGCGCGGGAGGCGCGGGTGACGTGGCAGCTGTGGTGTGTTCCAGGGCGACGATCATGATGGAGACCTGTCCCCGGACCGCCCGCAGTTTGACGGCCCGGCGTATTGATCGCCGGAAATGGCACCTGAGTTGCATCTGGTGCATCCGGTGCGCGAAATACTCCCGGTATCTCCACCCTGCTCCGGTACGGAGATCGAAAGGGGTCCTGACCAGGCAGTTCGGCTGGGGCGGAGGTTCACGCTCCGGCCGTCTGTGCGGCCGACGTGGTCAGGGCGCAGTTGACGTCGACCACGCCTTCCACGGCGCGTGCGAGCCGTGCTGCCACCGGAATGAGCGATGCGTCGAGGATGCCGCCGGACAGGGTGACCACGCCGTGGTGGACATCGACCCGCACCCTGTGGTGTGCGAGCGGGAACAGCCGGCCGACCACCTCGCGCCTTACCTCGTCCGCCAGTTCACTGTCGGGCCGTAGGAACACCTTGAGGAGATCGATGCGGCTGACGATGCCCTGAAGGGTGCCGGCCGGGTCGACGACCAGCAGTCGTTTGATGTGCCGTTCCGCCATGAGCCGGGCTGCCTGGGCCAGAGTGGTGTCGGGCGGAACGGTGACGGCGGGGGTCGTCATCAGGTCCTTGGCCAGTGTCGAGCCGGCTTTCAGCGTGTCACCGAGCCGCCGCATCTGCTCGATGAGCCCGGGGTCGTGATCGCGGAACTCCTCTTTCGGAAGCAGGTCGGCTTCCGAGACCACACCGATGATCCTGCTCGCGCCCTCGCCTTCGATGACCGGTACTGCCGTCACTTGCCACTGCTTCATGACGGCGACGATCTCCTTGAACTCGGCGAGGGGCGTGACGCTGACGACGATTCTCGTCATCACGTCTCGGACGAGATGCGGACTGGAGGTCATGGCACGGTCCTCGATGGGAAAGCGGAAGGGGGAAGGTCTCCGGGCTGTCCTGGAGACCGGCGGTCGTCCCCGGTGAAGGAGACCGCGCCATCCACCATCCCACCCCCGCGGCACGGGCCGGACGGGCCTGTCAGGCCCCGGTGCGGGACCGTCCGGCCCTGTCCGGAAACCGTGCGGCGGGGACAGCATGAGGTGACCTTTGCCGGAGCACGGGACACAGAGAGAGGTGGCGTCATGAAGGCACTCGTCTTCCAGGGGCCGGGACGCACCGCGTGGCAGGAGGTGCCGGATCCGGGCATCAAGGATCCCGGCGACGTGATCGTGCGCGTCGACGTCGTGACCATTTGCGGTACGGACCTGCACATCGTCAAGGGGGACCTGCCGGACGTGGTTCCGGGGCGCGTGCTCGGTCACGAGGCCGTGGGAACGGTGGTGGAGATCGGCGGTGACGTCCGCTCGGTGCGGCCGGGCGACCGGGTGCTGGTCTCGTGCATCTCCTCGTGCGGCCGGTGCCGGTTCTGCCGTGAGAGCCGCTACGGACAGTGCCGCGGGGGCGGCGGGTGGGTGCTCGGCCACAGCATCGACGGCACTCAGGCCGAATACGTCAGGGTGCCCTTCGCCGACCTCTCCGTGCATGCACTGCCGAGCACGGTCGACAGCGCCGACGCCGTCCTGCTGGCGGACGTCTTCCCGACCTCCTACGAGGTGGGGGTGCTGAACGGCAATGTGCGGCCCGGGGACACCGTCGTCGTGGTTGGCGCCGGACCCGTAGGGCTCGCGGCCGTGTCCACGGCCCGGCTCTACTCGCCGGCCCGCGTCATCGCCGTGGACCTCGCGCCGTCCCGGCTGGCGAAGGCGCGCGAGCTGGGCGCGGACGCGGTCGTGAACGCCGCCGAGGAACCGGAAATGCTCGTGGGCGACCTGACCGACGGTCTCGGCGCGGATGTCGTCATGGAGGCCGTCGGCGTGCCCGAGACCTTCGAGATGTGCACCCGCATGGTCCGCCCGGGCGGCCGGGTCGCGAACATCGGCGTCCACGGCAAACCCGCGACCCTGCACCTCGAGGACCTGTGGATCAAGGACGTCACCATCACCACCGGGCTCGTGGACACCTGCTCCACGCCGATGCTGCTGCGCATGTTGGCGGCCGGACGGCTGCCGACCTCGTCGCTGATCTCCCACCGTTTCGAGCTGGGGCAGATGCAAGAGGCGTACGAGGTGTTCTCCCGCGCCGGTGAGACGGGCGCGCTGAAGGTCGTACTGGGCGGTCCGCGCCACGACGACCTGGCCGTATCGAATCCGTCGCGCGTCCAGAAGACCTGACGGCCCGGGTGTGGCACGTCGCCGGGGCCGACGCGGGGGCCGGTCGGCCCCCGTGCCTGTCCCCGTCGGCCCTGCCCCACAGACGTCCCCACGGGGTGACCCTGAAGCGCGGAGCCGTTCCGGTTCCGCTCCCGAAGAGGTGATCCACCGTGCCTCGGATCCAGGTCTCGGCACCCCGACTTGGGCCCGGCGGATCGGTACCGAAATCGCCGCGACCCAATGTTTGAATATTAGACAGTCGGCACGGGCGTGGTGTTTTTTCGTTGTGTTG
>NZ_JBHVYI010000128.1:0-18749 GCF_042880975.1 Streptomyces sp. NPDC058289 | reverse complement strand
GGGGGGGGGGGGTGCCCCGGGGGGGCGGGGGGGGCGGGGGGGGGGGGGGGGGGGGGGGGGGGGGCCCCCCCCCCCCCCCCCCCCGGCCCCCCCGCCCCACACCCCCTACGGCTAGCCCTGCGCGAGCTGACGTAAGAACGTCTCCGCGAGGGCCTTGGAGGAGTAGGGGTTCTGGCCGGTGGTGAGCTTGCGGTCCACCACCACGTGCGAGTCCCAGATCGCGTCGGCCTTCTCGTAGCGGGCGCCGAGCCGGGTGAGTTCGGCCTCCAGGATCAGCGGGAGGCGGCCGGCCATGTTGGTGACGAGCTCCTCGCTGTGCGAGAAGGCGGTCATCCGGTAGCCCGCGAAGGGCCACTGGCCCTCGCCGTCGCGCAGGGCCAGCAGGGCGGTGTGTCCGTGGCAGACGGTGGCCAGGGGCTTGTCCTGGGCGATGGCCCAGCGCAGGATCTGCGCGAGCTCGTCGGACTTGGGCAGGTCACCGATGGCCCCGTGGCCGCCGCTGATGTAGATGCCGTCGTAGTCGGCGATGTCCTTCTCGCCCAGGGTCTCCAGGGCGATCGGGTTTCTCAGCTGCGGGGTGTTCTCTATGACGCGGCTGTACTCCAGGGCGCTGGCCGTGTCCGTGTCGGCGGAGCCCTGGGGGCGGACCCACTGGAGGAACTGGGGGTCGATGCTGGTCGCGTCGACCGTCGGGGTCCGGCCCGCGATCGTCGCCACGTCCACGGTGTGGCCCGCGTTCTTGAAGAGGGTGTAGGGAACGGCGAATTCCTCGGCCCAGAAACCCGAGGGGTGTTGTTCCCCGTCCAGCAGATGAAGCGTGGCCTTGGCCGTCATGACGACGAGAATCTTCATGACTCTTCTCCTTCTTCCGGATGTTCCGGCTGCGCTGGATTCGCTGCCGATTCAACACGCCCCCCGCTAGGGGCGTAAGGGGGAGACGTCAGGCACGCGATACTTCGTCACGTGCGTCCAACGCCGAGATGATGGTGCGGAATTCACCGACCAGGGGGTGGTCGGGATGAGCTTCGGAGAATATGCGCTCCCCGTAGAGCGCGGCCATTTCCGGAACATAGGGAAGGATCCCGGCCAGCGGGGTGCGGTAGACCTCCTCGGCCCGCCGGCGGGCCGCCTGCCGGTCGATGCCCTCCGGCGCCATGCTCATCACCAGGGTCCGCCGGCAGGCGAGCCGGCCGGTCAGGGCGATGGTCTCCTCGACGCCGAGGAGGTCGATCCGGTCGGCCCGGGCCATGATCAGCAGTACGTCGGCGCTGGCCATCGCGGTGACCGACTCGTTGTTGAGCCCGGCATGGGTGTCGAGCAGCAGGACGTCCAGGGCGTGGTGCAGGGCCAGCCGGTCGAAGCCCTCGGGCAGCAGCCCCACGTCGTAGCCGGTGGTCATGAGCTCCCGCAGGGCCGCCGTCCCGGTCCGCGCCGGTACGACGTACAGGACCCCGCGGCCGCAGCCCGTGACGACCTCCTGGGCGGTGGCCTCGATCTCGCACCGGCCGAGCAGGTAGTCGGCGAGCGAGGGACCGGGGCCGAGCCTGAAGAGCAGGTCCAGGGTGGGCGACTGGATGTCCGTGTCGATCACCCCCACCCGGCGCCCCTCGCCCGCGAGGAGCAGGGCCAGGTTCGCCAGTACCGAGGACTTTCCGGTACCGCCGCGGTACGAGTGCACCACGATGGTCCGGGCCATCAGGCCACGACCTGGCAATCGGCGCCGCCCGCGTGCGGCCCCCGCGCCGCGCGTGGCCGGTGCAGGGCCAGCATGGTGACGTCGTCGTGCTGTTCGGCTGTTCCGGTGTGTTCGCGTACGGCCGTGTCCATGCGGTGGACCACCTCCCTGCCGCTCACCGGAGGACCGGAGAGCAGCTGCAGCATCCGCTCGTCGCCGAGGAAACCGCCGCTGGGGCAGCGCGCCTCGGGCACTCCGTCGGTGAACACGAAGAGCGTGTCGCCCGGGTTCAACTGCGCGTAGCCGAGCGTGTACACACAGTCCGGGAGCACCCCGACGGCGGGGCCGGTGACCTCCAGCGCGCGCGGCTCGCCACCGTCGGCGTCCAGCAGCAGCGGCGGATTGTGGCCGCCGTTGATGTAGACGAGGGAGCCGGTGAGCGGGTCGAGCACCCCGAAGAAGAGGGTGGCGAAGTAGCCCTGCCGCAGGTGGTTGCGGGTCAGGTAGCCGTTGGTGGCGGTGACCGCGTTGAGCAGCGGCGTGGCACCCACCACCGGGATGCGCCGGCTGTTGCCGGTGCGGCCGGCGGCCACCAGGTGCTGGAGGCCGCTGTTCTCGGCGGTGTGCCGCAGCAGGGAGCGGATGAGCGCCATGAAGAGCGCGGCTCCGACCCCCTTGTCGCAGACGTCGGCGACGACGAAGGCCAGGCGCCTGCCGCGGGAGAGCTCGAAGACGTCGTAGAAGTCCCCGGCGACCTGCCGGGCGGGCCGGAAGCACACGTCGATCTCCCAGCCCTCGGGGACCGGCAGCGATTCCGGCAGGAACCCGGCCTGGATCTCCCGGCCGATCTCCAACTCCTTCTCGTACCCCATGAGTTCGGCGCGGGCGTCGGCTTCGCGCAGGGTGCGGCCGAGTCCGGCGCGCTCCGAGCAGCTGTGCAGCCGGGCCCCGACGAGGGCGGGCAGGAAGGGGGGTACGAGGTAGTCGTGCCCGATCCGGACGTGTTCCTCCAGGGCGGCGAACTCCGTCACGGTCCAGACGACCACGATGGGGGCGCCGGCCCAGCGGCGCAGCCGGCGCACGGCGGTCCGTACGGACTCTCCGTCGGCCTGGGCCGGGGCGAGCAGCACGTCCGCTTCGGGCAGCTCCTCCAGTGGGCCGGCCAGGAGCTCGGCCAGCGTGCGCGGGACGAGTTCCGCGCCCATCTCCCCCAGTGCTCCGAGGAGTTCGAGAGGTGGTGGCGGGTACTCGTCGAGGATGATCACGGTCGTGGAGGGCATGGGTCCGTCCCCTCAGCCATCACAGTCAGCGTGCTGATGTTGCGGCCGTCCCTGCGTACGTAGTCGAACTCGTCCACGCTGGTCAGTGCGAGGTGGATGCCGAGTCCGCCGATCCGCCGCCGCTCGGGAGCGGTGTGCGGCTCGGGCGGCAGTCGCCCCTGGACGGGGTCGAAGGCCGGTGCGCGGTCCTCTAGGGAGATCTGCACCCGGCCCGGCCCGGAGCGGCCCCGGACGGTGATCCGTCCGTCGCCGCCCCGGTACCCGTGCATCACGATGTTGGTGGCCAGCTCGTCCACCGCCAGCCGGATCCGGTACGAGGCGCCCTTGCCCAGGCCCGCGCCCCCGGCCAGCCGCCGGACGAGCGCGGCGATGTCGCCCAGTGCCCCCAGGGTGGCGGGCACTTCCAGCTCGGCGGACATCCTCGCCGTCTTGACCGCCTCGTCCATCGGACTCAGTCGTCGGAGAGCACGATGCTGCGGTCGAGACCGGCCGTCCGGATGGTCCGGGCGACGGGCTCGATGGCGCCGACCACCTTGATGGTGACGTGCTCCCCCACCTTCTGCTGGGCGAAGACCAGGGAGCGCAGTCCGGCGCTGGCCATGTAGCCGACCCCGGCCATGCGGATCTCGACGGTGCTGGTGCCGTGGCCGGCGGCCTTCTCGATGGTCTGGTGGAAGTCCGGCGCGGTCTTGGCGTCCAGTTCGCCCTCCAGCTCGATCACGGTGGTGTCGCCCTCGATGCTCAGGGACACGGAAAGCGGCATGTCAGGTCTCCTTCGATGCATGGGCCGGAGCTCGGCGTCGGGCTGGAGCTCGGCCGTGGGCTAGGGCTCGGCGTCCGGCTAGAGCTCGGCGTCGGGCGTGCGGCCGACCAGGATCACGACCGAGCGCGGACCGATCAGGTACTTCCCGGCGTTCTCCAGTTCGAGTTCGGCGCCGGGGGTGCGGATGTCGTACGGGGCTTCGGCCCCGGTGTCCGCGAAGAGGTGCCAGCTGCGGCCGCCCGGGAGGGCGGGCAGTTCCAGGTCGTGCGCCTCCCAGTGGGAGTTCATGGCCGCGTACACCACGTCGTCGTCACCGGTGCCGCAGCGGGCGACCGCCAGCAGCCGGCTCTCCGTCGACCAGTCGGGCTGCCAGGCCCGCTCCCCGTGCCAGCTGATGTCGGGCAGCCCGAGGCTGTCGCGGAGCTGCCCGGTGGGGTGCGAGGTGGAGCGCAGCTCGCGGTGGCGCTTGCGGAAGGCGATCATCTCCCGGGTGAACCGGAGCAGTTCGGAGTTCTCGTCGACCTGGCTCCAGTCGAACCAGGACAGTTCGTTGTCCTGGCAGTACGTGTTGTTGTTGCCCTGCTGGGTGCGCGCCACCTCGTCGCCGGACAGCAGCATCGGGATGCCCTGACTGGTGAAGAGGATGGCCAGGGCGTTCTTCATCTGGCGCAGCCGCAGCGCGTTGACCTCGGGATCCTCGGTCGGCCCCTCGGCTCCGCAGTTCCAGCTCGCGTTGTCGTTCCCGCCGTCGTTGTTGCCCTCGCCGTTGGCCTCGTTGTGCCTGTCGTTGTACGAGACCAGGTCGGCCAGGCTGAAACCGTCGTGCGCGGTCAGGAAGTTGACCGACGCCGAGGTCCCGCGGCTGGAGTAGAGGTCGGGCGAGCCGGCGAGCCGGGTGGCGAGTTCCCCGGTGACCCCGGGGTCGCCCTTGAGGAAGCTGCGCACGGTGTCGCGGTACTTGCCGTTCCACTCCGCCCAGCGGCCGTACGCCGGGAAGTTGCCGACCTCGTAGAGGCCGCCGGCGTCCCAGGCCTCGGCGATGAGCTTGGTGTGCCGCAGCACCGGGTCGTAGGCGAGCAGTTCCAGCAGCGGCGGGTTGGGCAGCGGCGTGCCGTCCGCGGAGCGGCCGAGGATGGCCGCGAGGTCGAAGCGGAAACCGTCGATGTGGTAATCGGCGACCCAGTGGCGCAGGCAGTCGAGGACGAAGTTGCGCACGACGGGGTGGTTGCAGTTGACGGTGTTGCCGGTGCCGCTGAAGTTGAAGTAGTACCCCTCGGGCGTGAGCATGTAGTACGTGGCGTTGTCGAGGCCCTTGAAGGAGATGGTGGGGCCCTGCTCGTTGCCCTCGGCCGTGTGGTTGAAGACGACGTCGAGGATGACCTCGATGCCGGCCGCGTGCAGGTCCTTGATCAGGGTGCGGAACTCGTCGCCCTGCATGCCGTAGCGTCCGGTGGCCGCGTAGCCGGCCTTGGGGGCGAAGAAGGAGACGGTGTTGTAGCCCCAGTAGTCGAAGAGCTGCTCGCCCGTCTCCGGGTTGTGGCGCGGGTTGTCGCTCTCGTCGAACTCGAACACCGGCAGCAGCTCGATGCAGTTGATCCCGAGCTCCTTCAGGTACGGGATCTTCTCCCGCAGCCCCGCGAAGGTGCCGGGGGCGGTGACCTGTGAGGAGGGGTGCCGGGTGAAGCCGCGCACGTGGGTCTCGTACACGACGAGGTCCTCGGCGGGGATGCCCAGCGGGGTGTCGTTGCCCCAGTCGAAGTCCTGGAGGCAGACGCGGGAGCGGTACTGGTAGCCGCGGCTGCGGTCCGGCTCCACGCCCCACACGTCGCGGCCGGCGATGAGCCGGGCGTAGGGGTCGGAGAGCACCTGGCGGGCGTCGAAGCGGTGGCCGGTGACGGGGTCGTAGGGTCCGTCGGCCCGGTAGCCGTACTCGATGTTCTCGTGGTCGAGGCCGAAGACCGTCATGGCGAAGACGCTGCCGGTGCGGAATTCCTGGGGGAACTCCAGCTCGGCCATCGGCTCGGGCTCTCCGCGCCGGTAGATGACCAGGGTCATGGAGGTGGCCTGGTCGGAGAAGACGGAGAAGCTGACCCCGCCGGGGACCACGTTGGCCCCGAAGGGGAACGGTTTGCCGGCGCGGACGCGGTACCCGCCCACCTCGTGGGTCGGGTACGCGTCGACGCGCAGCACCTGTTCGGACGCCGACTCGCTCATCGCGCGGCCTTGGCGGCCGTCGTGGCGGCCGTCTTGGCGGCCGTTTTGGCGGCGGCCGCCTCGGCCTCGCCGGTGGAGAAGAAGTCGAGGAAGCCGGTGGCCGACATGACGAACCGGACTTCCTCGCTCACCCCGTAGAGGGTGACGGCGACCCCGGCGTGCTGGGCCTCGCGGTAGACGACGAGCAGGGTGCGCAGCCCGGCGCTGGAGACGTAGGTGACGGCCGTCAGGTCGATGCGCAGCGGCCTGCCCTCGCGGACCAGCGGCAGCAGCGTCTGCAGCAGCGATCCGGAGGTCTCACTGTTGATCTCGCCGGTGGCGACGAGCACGGTGCCCGCCTTGTTGCGGCGTTCCTTCACGTTCAGGGTCATTGCTTTCCCCTCTGAGTGGGGCGCCCCCGTTGAGCGCTACTGGGCGGTCGGGCGCAGCCGGACCTTGACCTTGACCCGGCCCTGGACGTCGGGCAGCCGGACGGTGAGTCCGTCGGCGTCGAAGTCCGTGTACGGCTTCTCGTCGATCTCGACGGACGCGATCCGCACCGAGCCGGCGGGAAGCAGGTCGGGCGAGACGCGCAGCACGCGGTCGGGCAGGTTCGTCGGGTCGGGCTGGAAGTGGAAGTCCATCTCCCGGCCGTTGATGAGCAGGTTGTTGTAGACGGCGGACAGGTAGCAGAGCTCCGCCGAGTGGTACATGGACATCGAGTGGCTGCCCTTGAGCCGCTCGGTCCCGAGCAGGTACGGGGTCCCGCTCGCGAGCACGTTGAAGTAGACGGCTCCCTCGTCGTGGTCGAGGAAGAAGGTGTTGTAGAAGGCCTCCGCCTGCCGGGCCTCGCGCAGGAATCCATCACCGCCGACGGTGCCGTTCAGGATGAGGTAGGCGAGGATCGCCTGCTCCTGCTGCCACCAGGCCTTGCGGTCGTGCCAGGCGAAACGATACGTCTCCTCGTCGCCCGACTTGACGCGTTCGACCACGTCGTACCAGCCGCCGCGCTGCACGTCGCTGCCGACGGCCGGCATGATCTCGCCGATCTTGCGGGCGAGTTCCTCGTAGGCCGGCTTGGCCTTCAGCGAGTTCATCCGCATCAGGTTCCAGGCGATCTTGAGGTTGTGGCCGACGACCGCACGGTTCTGCTGCCAGCTGTGCGCGGTGTCGTGGGACCAGTCGCGGAAGAAGCGCTCCTGGACGAAGGGGCTGTTCTTGTAGTCCGGGAACTTGTCCGCGATCGTGTCGAAGGTGTACTCGAGGAAGTCCGCGTAGCGCTGCTCCCCGGTCGCGAGGTACAGGTTGATCAGGTACGCGGGCGCGTGGTCGCCGACCGAGTTCCAGTTCTTGCGCTCCGCGTTCTCCCCGAGGGACTCGTGGTCGGCGCTGAAGAGGATCGGGTCGATGTGCGAGTAGTAGCCGCCCTGCTCCGGGTCCTTGAAGAACTTGTCGAACAGCCGGATGGTGGCGTCCGCGTCGTTCTTGATCCGGATGTCGCCGGTGACCCGGTAGGTCTGGATCGGGCCGGCCAGCGCGTAGATCTGCTCGTACATCGGGATCGCGTCGTAATCGTCGGAGAACTCCGAGGTGAACAGCTTGCGTTCGCTGTCCCCGTCTACGCTGATGCCGTGGTACCAGAAGACCACGTCCTCTTCGCTGTCCACGACGCGCATGTGCTTGCGCAGGTACTCGGTGCCGCGCTCGGCGACCTCCAGGTACTCGTCCTTGCCGGTCAGCAGGTAGGCCGAGGCCATGCCGTAGACCAGGCGGGAGATCGTGTCGGTCTCCTGGACGTGGCTGGCGGTCTTGTCACCGCCGAGCCGGATCTCGGTGCGGTACTCGGTGAAGTCCACCGGCCCGTCGCCGAACTGCGCCCGCTTGTAGAAGTCGGCCAGCGACTCGATCTGCTTGATCCACCAGCTGGGTTCCTCGAAGCGGTAGTCCTCGGCCCCGCGGCCCAGGAACACCAGGCGCTTGGCCTCGAAGCGGCCGCCCTGCTCGGGGTAGTGCACCCCGTAGACGTAGAGGAACCGTCCCGGCGAGAGCATCTCGTCGATGTGCCCGGAGGCGTCGATGTACGGCTCGTCCAGGTTGCGGACCAGCTCGGCGCTGGGGTCCCCGGCCAGGGAGACGTCGAACTCGCGGCCGTCCGAGGTCTTCAGCCGCAGCAGCCTGGACTCGGAGTCGAAGCGGCCGACGTAGCCGGCGATCGTGTCGGAGAAGGAGAAGCTCACGGCATCCGCCATGTCATACACCGTCCTTTTCTTCGTGGTCGTGGCCTTGCTCGTGGCCGTGCTCGTCCTCGAATCCCTGACTGACCTCGACGATCACCCCGTCGGGATCGCGCACCCACACGGTCCGCCACCCGCAGATGAAGTCGTCGAAGTCCAGTGGCCCCAGGGTCACTTCGGCCGCTCCGCCGAGCGTGGCCAGGAAGGCGTCCACGCTGTCGGTCTGGAAGGCCAGGTGGCGCATCCGGCCCGCCGCCGGCGGCCCGTCGTGGTGGGCCGGACCGGCCTGCTCGGTGCCCGCCGCGAAGAGCTCCAGGTACACGTCCCCCTGGCGCAGGAAGACGATCTGTGCGTCTCCGAGGTCGACCACCCGGGCCCGGGTGAAGCCGAAGTACCGGGTGTAGAAGTCCTCGGTGGTCTTCTGGTCGGCGCAGTTCAGGCCCACGTGCGACCAGACCATCGGGGCCATCAGCCGGCGCCCCGCGCGCCCTGCGCGCTCCCCGGCACGCTCCCCGCGCCGCGAGCGCCCCGCGCCCCCCGATCGGCGGCGATCAGCTCGATGATCCGGCGGGCGAACAGGTGGTGGTGGGCCCCGGTACGGCCGGTGACCAGGTCGCCGTCGACCACCACGTCCTCGTCCACGTACTCGCCGCCCATGTTGCGGACGTCGCCGATGAGGTTGTTGTGGCAGACGACCTTGCGGCCGCGCACCTTGTCCGGGATCGAGGCGGCCAGCCACATGCCGTGGCAGATGATCCCCTTGAGGACGGTCGGCTCCTCGAAGGCCCGGCGCAGCAGCTCCGTCGCCGGGGCCAGTACGTCCACGTCCTCGGTGTAGCGCAGCCGGTCGGCCACCATGCCCGAGGGCACGATGATCGCCGCGTACCGGCGCAGTTCCTCGTCGCTCAGGCCCTCCAGGGACCGGGTCGCGGTGAACGGCGCGCGGTACTCGTGCCCGGAGAAGGTGATGGAGTCGTTGCCCCACAGCCGGGTCAGGAAGTCGACCTCGGCGCCCTCCTCCGCGAACCGGTGCTGGTAGTAGAAGATCTCCGGCTCGTAGAAGTCGCTCTCGACCAGGACCGCGATCCGGGTTCCGGTCAGCGCACCTTCGCGCAGGACCACGTCAGGCACGGGACACCCCTTTCAGGAAGTCCGCCGCGCGCTCGGCGATCATCGCGATGGCGGTGTGGCAGTTGCCCGACGGGACGGCGGGCATCACGCTCGCGTCGACGACGCGCAGGTTCCGTACGCCGTGCACCCGCAGTTCGGGGTCGACGACGGAGAGGTCGTCGATGCCCATGCGGCAGGAGCCGGCCTGGTGGTGGTAGCTCTCCGACTTCTGCTTCACGAAGGTGCGCAGGTCCTCGTCGGACACGTAGCCCGGTCCGGGCTGGAGCTCCTGCTTGTACCAGGGCGAGAAGGCGGAGGTCGCGAAGAGCTCCCGGGCGGTCTTGACGCCCTGGACCATCCGCTCCAGGTCCCAGCGGTCGCCCAGGTAGTTCGGGTGGATCAGCGGGTGGGCCAGCGGATCGGAGCTCGCCAGCTTGATCCAGCCCCGCGACACGGGACGGACGACGCCGGGCAGGATCGACACGGTGTTCGGGTGGTCCCGGCCGACGATCACGTCGAACGGCACGTGTACGAAGGCGATCTGCAGGTCCGGCGCGGGCAGTCCGGGCCGGGAGGAGAGGAACAGCGCGCTCTCGGACAAGTTCTGTGCGGGCGGCGGCAGTTCCTGGGTGACCTCGGCCATCAGCCCGGTCAGTACGTGGTTGTGGAAGTTCTCGCCGACCCCGGGCAGCGCGGCTACGGTCGCGATGCCGTGCTCGCGCAGCTGTTCGGGGTGCCCGATCCCGGAGAGCAGCAGCAGCTTCGGCGATTCGATCGCCCCGGCGGCCACGATCACCTCCCGGCGGGCCCGTACGGTGTGCAGCCCGGGCTCGGGCGCGGTGCTGTGCCCGTCGCGCACGGTCCGGCCCGGGACGCCGCTGTCCGAAAGCGTGGCGGGGGCCTGGAGCTGGGCGTACTCGACACCCGTGCAGGTGTCCCCGTCGAGGAGCAGCCGGGTGCTCTGCGCACTGGTGCGCAGGGTCAGGTTGGAGCGGTCCAGGGCCGGTTCCAGGTAGGCGGCGAGGACGCCCTGGCGGCGGCCGTCGGCCACGTCGATGTGGTGCCAGCCGGTGCCGAAGAGTCCGCGCCGCGGCCCGTCGGTGTTGAAGTCGGCGATCTCCTCGTGGCCGAGCTCGACGGCGGCGTCGATGAAGGCGCGGGAGACCGGGTTGGGGCCGTGCCGCCCGGCGTGGGTGATGCGTTGCGGGCCGCGGGTGCCGGTGGTCGGCGCGGTGGCGTCCTCCTGGCCCTCCAGCAGCGCGAAGTAGGGCAGTACGTCCTCGTGCGCCCAGCCGGCCGCGCCCTGGTAGGCCCAGTTGTCGAAGTCCGAGGCGTGGCCCCGGATGTGCATCATGATGTAGAGGTTGCTGCTGCCGCCGGGGGCCTTGCCGCGCGGTTCGTACGTGCGGCGGCCGTCCAGGCCGGGCTGCGGGACGCTGGTGTAACCCCAGTCGACGGGCCCGCCGAGCAGCTTGTACCAGGAGGACGGATCGTCCACCTCGGGAGGGATGCGGCCCGCTCCCGCCTCCAGGACCAGGACGGTGACGTCCGGGTCCTCGGAGAGGCGGTTCGCGAGGACGCTGCCGGCGGTGCCGGATCCCACGACGATGTAGTCGTACTCATCCACGGCCATCGCGCGCCCCCTCAGCCCTGGCCGAGCACCTGGAAGGGAACCGTGTCGTGGTGGTTCGCCATGTAGGCGATCTTTCCGTCCACGATCCGGAAGAAGTTCATGACCTCGGCCTCGATCTCCTCCCCGGAGGGGGTGACCGCGGTCAGGTGGGAGACGGCCGCCGCCTTCTCCCCGTCGACGAGGAAGTGCACGGGCTCGTTGCGGAAGACCCGGTACATGGTCCCCATGCCCTTCATCATCGACCGCAGCGTCTCCAGGCCCTCGATGTGGCCGGCGAGCTGCTCGTCCATGACCTGGTCCTCGGCGAACAGGTCGCACCAGCTGTCCCAGTCACCGGCGTTGGCGTACTCGTAGTACTTCTGCAAGATCTGCCGCGCGTCCATGGCGCTCATCCCCCCTACTGGTCCCTACGGGTTCCGTCCGGGGCGAAGGGCGCCCAGAACTGGCTGAAGGCCGTGGCCGTGTCGCCGAACAGGCCGTCGTGGCCCTCGACGATCCGGCCGTCGCGCCAGCGCATGAAGTGGAAGACCGGGTAGTCCATCCGCTCGTACGGGGACCGGCTCGACTCGTCGGCGCCGCCGCGCACGGCGACGTTGCGGCAGACGTCCGCGCTGCAGTCCTCGCCGACGAGGACCGCTTCGATGTCCATGCGGAAGGTGCCGCCCGTGAGCTTGTGGGTCTGGCCCATCAGCTCCAGGAAGGCGTCCAGGCTCTCGTACCAGCCGGCGAGCGGGTGGTTGCCGGGGACCTGCCAGCGCAGGTCCTCGGCGTAGTACTCCAGGATCCTGGCCCGGTCGCCGGAGCCGAGGGCGCGGTACGCCGCTTCGACCCGCTCCCGTGTCACTTCGGTCATCGTCGCTTCTCCTTCGGCGCTCAGAGGGAGGCGGAACCGGGCATGGGCGCCAGTTCGTTGACGGTGTACTGCCGGATCAGCGGCCCGTCGGGGCCGGCGACCACGGTCCAGGTCTGGTCGGCGTCGAAGCCCAGCCACACGCTGCGGGCGGCCGGCGGGTCCCAGATCTTGGCCTGCCAGTTGACGAGGACCCGGACGATCGCCCGGTCGCCCTCGATGACGGGCTCCACCTTCGTGACCGTGTGCACCTCGTCGAAGAAGCGGTTCGTGACCGCCTCGTACCAGCGGCCGAAGCCCTGGTGGCCGAGGAAGGTGTCCTCCGGGACCTTGAACTCCAGGTCCTCGGTGATCAGGGCCAGCACCTGGTCCGGCTGGACGTGCTGGTCCAGGGCCACGTACCACTTGTCGGCGAAGGCGCGGATCGCGTCCTCGGTCAGCCGCTCGGCGGGCATGCGGTCTCCTCCTGTCTGTCCGTGCTCTGCGTACGGTCCGTGCGGGCGATGTGCGTCAGATCTGTACGTCCACGAGGAACGGCCCGGGGTGGGCGAGCATCCGGCCCACGGCGGCGATCGCCTCGTCGGGCTTCTCCACCCGCATCCCGCCCGCCCCGAGCGACCGGGCCAGGGCGGCGAAGTCGATCTCGGGGTGCGAGAGGTCGAAGGAACCCGGGAAGCCGTGCTGCGGAATGTCGCGCTCCCGCCAGTACTGGGCGATGTTGTCGTCCAGCAGCCGGTACTTGCGGTTGTTGCAGACCACGAACTTGGCCTCGATGCCGTGCCGGGCCGCGGTCCACAGCGCCTGGTAGGTGTACATCGAGCCGCCGTCGCCGGCGAAGCCGACGACGAGCCGCTCCGGCCGGGCCAGCTTGACGCCGACCGCGCCCGGGAAGCCCACGCCCAGCGATCCGCCCCGGGTGAGGTGGTAGTCGCCCGGCCGCTCCGGCGGCAGGTACCGGGTGACCAGCGGGGAGGTGGTCAGCGCCTCGTCGAAGACGATCAGGTCCCCGCCCGTGCGCTCGGCCAGGGTCCGCAGGAAGACCGCCATCGGCGAACCGTCCGCCTCCCTGGCCTCCCGCTCGGCCTGCCCCGTCCGCACCCGCTCCCGGGTCCGTGCGTCCAGCCGCCCGGCCGCCGCCGCCCGCTGCGCGGGGGTGAGCAGGTGTTCCAGTACGCCGGCCAGCGCGCGCAGAGCCTGCCGGGGATCGGCGGCGAGCCCGAGGTCCACCGGATGGTTCTTGGCGATCTCGTAGGCGTTCAGGTCGATGTGCACGACCCGCGCGCCGGCCCGGAAGGGGCTCTCCAGCTCCGGGAACACCTCGGGGAAGACGTAGGTGCCGACGATCAGCACCCCGTCCGCGTCCCCGATCAGCTCCTTGCTGTGCGGGCCGAACATGTGGCCCGTCTGACCGCGGCGCAGCGGGTGCGAGGCCGCGATGTTCACCTCGGAGGAGTCGACCTCGTACACGTCGGCGCCGAGCAGCTCGGCGACGGCGACGAGCTCGCGCTGCGCCCCGGAGAGCGCGACCCCGTCTCCGACGAGGACGACCGGCCGCTCGGCGGAGGCCAGCAGCTCGGCCGCCCGCCCCACCGAGGCGGGCGAGGGGGCCACGTCCGTGAGCGGCACCGTCGAGGGCAGCACGAGCTCGGAGTTGAGCTCGTCCAGCACGTCCATCGGCAGCGCCACGAACACCGGACCGCGCGGCGGGGTCAGGGCGATCTTCACCGCCCGGCGGATGGTCCGCAGCACGGAGTGCCGGTCGGTGACCCGGGTCGCGTACTTGGTCACCGGCTTCGCCATCGCCACGAGGTCGGACGCCATCTGCGCGTCCATGGCGTCGTAGCGCACCCCGGCGTCACCGGCGACGACGACGAGCGGGGTGTGGCCGCGCAGCGACTGGTAGAGCATGCCGATGCCGTTGCCCAGCCCCACCCCGGAGTGGAGCTGGAGCAGCGCCGCCCCGCCGGTGGCGCGGGCGTAGCCGTCGGCGATCCCGGCGGCCACCGTCTCCTGGAGGGCGAGGACGTAGTGGAAGTCCTCCGCCGCGTCGACCGCGTCGAGGAATCCCTGTTCCACCGTCCCCGGATTTCCGAACATGACGTTCAGGCCGTCGGCCTTGAACTGGTCGATCAGCCTTTCCCGTCCGGGAGTGGCTCCAGAACTCATCGAACTCCCCCTCCTTTGCGTACCGTCGTGCCGGAGTTACCGGAATTACCAGCCGTACCGGGTGAGACCGTTCTCCAGGACTTCCACGATCTTCTGCCCCGTGAGATACGAGTCGGGGGTCGAACGACCGGTCACGAACGGGAAGTCGACGATCACCGAAAGGGGGTGGCCGAAATTCCCGTGGTACGCACCGCGCGGCCCGGTCGCATCGCGCAGGATGTACTCGAGCGGATACGGCGGCGGCCCCATGTTGAAATCGGTGCCGAGGAATCCGGTGCCGTCCTTGTAGTCGTACTCCTTGCAGTGGCCGGTCACGTGCTTGCCCCAGATGATGCTGCGGCGGTCACCCCAGTCCCGGGCGAAGGCCAGGCAGGCGACGCCGTAGCACTCGGCCGCGACCACCTTGCCCGCGTTCTTGAAGGCGAGGATCAGGGCGTGCACGCGCTCGTTGTTGGCGAGGTCGACGATCGGACCGCTGCCGCCCACGATGAGCACCGCGTCGAAGCCGGCGATGTCGACCTGGAGCTTGTCCAGATCGCGGTGGTACTGCTCCAGCTTGGGCAGATAGGCCGAGTCGCTCGTGTACGGGCGCTCGGGGGCCCACGCTTCGATGTCGAGGGGGGAGTCGAGCCGGCTCGACTGCTCGAACTCCCGGCCCAGCCGGGCGTTCTCCTCGGTGGTGACCGAGCGTCCCAGCGGAGGATCGATGTAGTTCGCGTCGAGGCTCGGCGGGAGAGCGTGGGCACGCTTTCCGGTCGGCGTGGCGAATACGACTTCATAGCCCTGCTCGTCGAACTGGGATACGGGGCCGATCAGTTCTTCGGCCCAGTAACCGTGTTCGGAGACAATGACCAGAATCTTTCTGCTCACGGATTCCTCCAGGCGCCGCCTGTTGTCGTTGGCGTCCCCCACACTGGCCGCGCCCGGGGTTCCCGTCAAAGCGCTGGTATGCGACTTCGTGAGGTAGTCGCCCAGGTCATGGGGTCACCTCAGGAAGTCGTCCGGCGATGTCATGAAGTAGCTTCCGGACTACCTGACTTCGGCCGAATCCCTGAACCGTCGCCGGGGCCCCGCCTTATGGTCTGGACGCGCCGTGAATCACGGGCGCACTGCAATCACGTGCGCGAAGCGCGGATGCGCGAGAGAGGGACGGGGACGATGACGATGGACCTGTTGTGCACCCACATCGAATCGATACGTCCGGTGAAACCCGGCACCGAGGGCTGCGAGGAGTGCCTCGTCTCCGGTGACACCTGGGTGCACCTGCGGATGTGCCTGAGCTGCGGGCACGTCGGCTGCTGCGACTCCTCGAAGAACCGTCACGCCACCAGGCACTACGGAACCACCGCGCACCCCATCGCGGCCTCCCACGAGCCCGGCGAGGACTGGGCCTGGTGCTACGCCGACAAGCTGATGCTGGACCCGGCGTGAGCGCGGCCCCGGAGAGCGCCGCCGCCGGCACCACGCCCACGAGCACCGCGCCCACGAGCACCGCCGCCGCGACCGCCGAAGCCGCGGCGCGCGCGGAGAACCGCAAGCCCGTCATCCTGGCCGTGGACGACGACCCGCAGGTGCTGCGCGCCGTCCGCCGCGACCTGCGCAGCGCGTACGGAGACCGCTACCGGGTGCTCGGCGCCTCCTCGGCCGCCGACGCCCTCAAGATCCTGGACTCCCTCGACGAGCGCGGCCACGACCCGGCGCTCTTCCTCGTCGACCAGCGGATGCCGGACGTCACCGGGGTCGAGTTCCTGCTGGAGGCCGTCAGCCGCTTCCCCGACGCCCGCCGCGTGCTCCTCACCGCGTACGCCGAGACGGACGCGGCGATCACCGCCATCAACCGGGTCCGCCTGGACTACTACCTGCTCAAGCCCTGGGACCCGCCGCACGAGCGGCTCTTCCCGGTCCTGGACGATCTGCTCTCCGACTGGCTCGCCACCTACCGCCCGGCGTACGACGGGATCATCGTCGCGGGTCACCTGGTCTCCCCCGGCACCCACGCCGTCCGGGACTTCTTCACCCGCAACGGCCAGCCCTTCCGCTTCCTCAACGTCGAGCGGGACCCCGAGGCGCTGACCGTGATCGCCGCCGCCCAGCCCGACGCCGCGCTGCCCCTGGTCCGCTTCCCGGACGGCTCGGTGCTCTCCGCGCCGACGGACACGCAGCTCGCCCAGCGCCTGGGGCTGGCCACCACCGCCTCCCGCCCGCACTACGAGTGCGTCATCGTCGGTGCGGGCCCGGCGGGCCTCGCGGCCGGCGTCTACTCGGCCTCCGAGGGCCTCTCCACGCTCATGCTGGACTCCCGCGCCCCGGGCGGCCAGGCCGGCACCTCCAGCCTGATCGAGAACTACCTCGGCTTCCCCTCGGGCCTCTCCGGCGGCGACCTGACCCGCCGCGCCACCATCCAGGCCTCCCGCTTCGGAGCCGAGATCCTGCACCCGGTGGAGGTGACCTCGCTGACCCGTGACGACCCGGCGAAGATCCTGACCCTGGCGGACGGTACGGAGATCAGCGCCGAGACGGTGCTCCTGGCGACCGGGGTCTCGTACAACCGCCTGGACGCCCCGGGCGCCGACCGCTTCGAGGGCGCCGGGCTCTACTACGGCGCGGCGACCACGGAGAGCTCGGCGTGCATCTCGCAGCACGTGTTCATCGTGGGCGGGGCCAACTCGGCCGGCCAGGCCGCCGTGCACTTCGCCAAGTACGCCGCCCGGGTCACGATCCTGGTCCGCGCGGCCTCGCTCGACGACAGCATGTCCCGCTACCTGATCGACGAGATCGAGCGGACCCCCAACATCGAGGTGCGGGTCCGCACGACGGTCGTCCGCCTGCACGGCGAGGACCACCTCGAGCGCCTGACCCTCCACAACTCCGAGACCGGCGAGGACAAGGAGATCCCGGCCCGCTTCATGTTCACCTTCATCGGCGCCCGCCCGCACACGGAGTGGCTGGCCGGGGTGGTGGAGCGGGACGAGTACGGCTTCGTGCTCACCGGCTCGGACCTGATCTCCAACGGCGGCGAACTCCCGGAGGAATGGAGCCTGGAGCGCGCCCCGTACCCGCTGGAGACCAGCGTCCCCGGAGTGTTCTCGGCGGGGGACGTACGGGCCCACTCGGTCAAACGCGTCGCCTCGGGCGTGGGCGAGGGAGCCATGGCGGTCTCCCTGATCCACCGCTACCGCTCGATGGGCTGATCCCACCGCGCTGATCCCTCTGCGGCGCTGATCCCTCTGCGGCGCTGGTCCCTCTGCACTGGTCCCTCTGCACTGGTTCCTCTGGGCCGAGAGCGAACAGGGCGCCGACCCCCTTGCGATCAAGCTCTGCCCGGACGCACCGTTGATTACATGATTACATCCGAGCAGAACGAGCAGCTCCGCTCCTGGTTCGCCGAGCGGCTGCCGGTGGACGTCTACCAGTCGCTCCTCTCGGTCACGGTCGACCGGGAGGAGATCACCGTCGTCGGTGAGATACCCGCGACCGAATCGGTGGCGGCCTTCCGCGAGCGCACCCGCGAGCAGCGCGTCGAGGTGGCCAGGGAGGCGGAGGAGCTCTACCGCCGCAAGGTGTCCTGGGCCGCCCAGTCGGGCGAGGAGCGGACCCTCTTCACCCACCTCGCGGTCCCCGTCATGACCCGCCTGCGCCAGCCCGAGCGTCAGGTCCTCGACACCCTGGTCGCGGGCGGCGTCGCCCGCAGCCGCGCCGACGCCCTGGCCTGGTGCGTCCGCCTGGTCGGACGCAACACCGACACCTGGCTGACGGACCTGCGCGAGTCCCTGGACCGGGTCCAGCAGGTCCGCGCAGAGGGTCCGGACCTGGCCGACTCCCAGAAGTCCGGGTCATAACGGCGAAAGATCCCCCGGCGCCCGCAAGATCGCGCAAGCCTGACACGGACCACCGGCGATCAACGCCCGACCCCAGGGAGAGGCCCGCACCATGACCACCACCGTCGAATACATCCGTTACCGGATCGCATTGGACGATCAGCCGGCTTTCGAAGACGCGTACGTCAGGGCCTCCGAGTCCCTGACCGCCTCGCCGGAGTGCATCGACTACGAACTCGCCCGCAGCGAGGAGGAGCCCGAGCGCTACATCCTGCGCATCCGCTGGACTTCGATCGACGCCCACCTGAACGGCTTCCGCAAGGGCGAGCACTTCCCCGCGTTCTTCAGCGCGATCCGCCCGTACGTCACGGCCATCGAGGAAATGAAGCACTACCTCGTCACCAAGGTGGCCGGCCCCGGAAAGGCTTCCACCCCGTCATGAGCACCACACCCGACACCACGCCCACCATCTACGAGTGGATGGGCGGCGCGGAGGCGATGGACCGCCTCACGGACGTCTTCTACGCCCACGCCCTGCAGGACGAGATCCTGGCCCCGGTCTTCGCGGGCATGGACGCGGGGCACCCCCAGCACGTGGCGGTCTGGCTGGCGGAGGTCTTCGGCGGCCCGAAGCAGTACACCGCGTCCCACGGCGGCCACCAGCACATGGCCACCAAACACCTGGGCCGCGGCATCACCGAGCAGCAGCGCCGCCGCTGGGTGGACCTCCTGACGGACACGGCCGACGAGGTGGGCCTGCCCACGGACCCGGAGTTCCGGGCGGTCTTCGCGTACTACATCGAGTGGGGCACCCGCATGGCCCTGATCTACTCGGGCCCCAACCCGCCCCCGGTCGACGCGGCCGACATCCCGGTCTGGTCCTGGGGCCAGACCCCACCCTGGATCCCGAATTCCTGACCCCCACCCCGGCGGAGCCCCTGGGCCGTTGTGGCCTCGGCCGACGATTGTGCGCCGTTACGGGGGCCTTGCCGCAAGCCCCCCTGTGCGCTATAAGTTGAGAGTGGCA